>JAGXHO010000118.1 GCA_024636105.1 Trueperaceae bacterium
ATGCACGGACCGTCGCGCAGAGCGACGACGTCCGCCTCGACGAGGCGCCCGTCGGCCCAGCGCACGCCGACCTCGAAGCCGCCGCGGGCCCGCAGACCGGCCACCCGGCCCGTGGCCCACGCCGTCGGCAATGCCGGCAGCAGGTCGAGGCGGCCCTCGTGCGATTGCAGCAGCATCTCGGCCACCGCCGCCGTCGCGCCGGCGTTGCCGTCGAGCTGGAACACGAACGGCGGATGCCCGCGGTAGTAGTGCATGTCGAACAAGTTCGCCTCCGTGTGGACGCGCAGCAAGTGCATCAAGTGCGCGTGGGCACCGTCGCCGTCGCGGAAGCGGGCGGCGAGCCCCATCGCCCAGGCGCGGCTCCAGCCGCTCTGGCCGCTACCGGCGGCGATGCGGCGATCGAGCGCCGTGCGCGCGGCCGCGAAGAGATCCGGGGTCTTCGCTTCGGTGATGCCGTCGTCGGGGAACACGGCGAACAGGTGCGAGAGGTGGCGGTGCGCCGGCTCCCACTCTTCGAAATCCTCCGCCCACTCCTGGAGCTGCCCGTGGCGACCGACGCGCAGGGGCGGTAGCCGACCGAGCGCCGCGGCGACCTCGTCCTCGAAGGGTCCGTGCACCCCTAGGACCTCGGCGGCGGCGAGGCAGCGCCGGAACAGCGCCGCGACGATCTGCACGTCCATCGCCGGGCTCATGCAGAGCGCGGCGCGCTTGCCGTCGGCGTCCAGGTACGAGTTCTCGGGCGAGTGCGAGGGTCCGAACTGGAGCACGCCCTCGTCGTCCTCGACCAGGAAGTCGAGCACGAAGCGCGCGGCCTCCTTCAGCACCGGATGGGCGCGCTCGCGCAGGAACGTGCGGTCGCCACCGAAGGCGTAGTGCTCCCAGAGGTGCAGGCTCAGCCACGCCGCGCCGGTGGGCCACAGGCCGCACCAGACGTTGTCCAGTGGCGCCGCGTCCCCCCATAGGTCGACGTTGTGGTGCGCGACGAAGCCGCGGCAGCCGTAATGGCGCTCCGCGACCTCCCGACCGGACGCCCGTACCCGATCGATCAAGTCGAACAGCGGTTCATGGCAGTCCGCCAGGTTCCAGACCTCCGCCGGCCAGTAGTTCATCTGCAGGTTGATGTTGATCGTGTACTTGCTGTTCCAGGCCGGCATCATCGCGTCGTTCCAGACGCCCTGGAGGTTGGCCGCTGCGCTCCCTGGGCGGCTGCTGCCCAGCAGCAGGTAGCGGCCGAAGTGCGCATGGAGCACCTCGAGCCCGAGATCGGTGCCGCCGTCCTTCACGCGCTCCAGGCGAACGTCGATTGGAGACGCCGCGTGGGCGTCGGCGTCCGGATCGTGGAGCTCGAAGCTGGCGCGGCCGAAGGCGCGGGCGTGCTCGTCCACGTGGTCGGCGCGCAGGGCCGTGAAGCCGCGGGCACCGGCCCGCTCCGCATCGGCGCAGGCGCGCTCGAGGGGCCGCGCGTGTCGGAAGTCGGTGGCGGCGGCGACGACGAGGGTGGCGGCGGACGCACCCCGCACGATCAGGTGGTCGCCGGCGGTCTCGACCGTGCCCCCGTCCGTGTGCACGTCGAGCACCGCGACGAACGCGCTCCCGCGCGTGCCGCAGCGGCCGACGAGCGCTTGCCGGTGGCCCGAGAGGCGCTCCGTCGCAGCGTCCCAAGCGCGCGTGAGCCGCGCGGCAAGCGCGACGCCGGCGGCGCGGTCGGACTCGATGCGCACGACGACGATGTCGTCGACCGCGCTGGCGAAGACGGTGCGCTGGAGCGTCTCGGCGCCGTCGCGGTAGCGGACGCTCGCGACCCCGGTCTCGAGGTCGAGCTCGCGACGGTAGTCGAACCAGGGCCGGCCCCCGCGGCCGAGAGAGGTCAGCTCCAGCGTGCCGAGCGGAAGGTACGACTGCAGCCGGTTCGGCATCCCGAACTGGGTGAACTCGGCGAGCTCCTGCGCTTCCTGGACCCGCCGCTCGGCGAGCAACCGACGGATCTCGTCGAGGTAGCGGCGCGCGTCGGGGTTGGTGCGGTCCGCGGGGCCGCGCTGCCAGACGGAGTCCTCGTTGAGGGCGATGGTCTCGCGATGGACCCCTCCGAACACCATGGCGCCGAGGCGGCCGTTCCCCACCGGGAGCGCGTGGATCCACCGGTCGGCAGGACGTGCGAACCACAGGACCGGTGGACGCGGTCGATCGGTCGCTGGGTTCGGCATGCCGCGCACCCCCCTGACTCGTTCTGGTTGGCCTCGAAGGCCACCGTAGCTGGACGTTGAGGTATAACCTTATACCTCCCCAAACGGTGTGTCAAACAGGCGTGCGCCACGGGTCGGCGTTCATGAGGAGATGCGTTTGCCGCGCCTCAGCGGATCCGCGCTCGATCGTTGCGAAGCAGCGCGCGCGGTTTGCATTTCGGTTCTTCGACATCCGTCGCTGCGTGGTATATCGATAGTCGTGATTCGTTCTCGCCCAACCACGACCACGTGGTTCCGGAGCATCGTCGTCGTGGCCGACGCGCCGCGCTTCGATCCGAGCTCCGAGCTGCGGAGCAGGTCATGAGCGATGCGAAGCATTCGGCACCGAGCGCACGGTCCACCCGTCCGCCGACGCTCAAGGACGTCGCCAAAGAGGCGGGCGTCTCCGTCGGGATGGCGAGTCGGGTCCTGGGCGACTATGGCTCCTTCAGCGACGCCACTCGCGTGCGGGTGGTCGAGGCAGCACGCTCGCTCTCGTACCGCCCGAACGCCGTCGCGCGGTCGCTGCGGGTTGGCCGCACGAAGGCCTTGGGCTTGGCGGTCACCAACATCTCGAGCTACCACTGGATCACCTTCATCCGCGGCGTCGAGGCGGCCGCGAGCGACCATGGGTACCAAGTGATCCTTGGGCACACCGGCGACGACCCTGCGCGCGAGCGTGACCACATCCGCGCCCTGTACGAGCGCAACGTCGACGGCCTGATCATCGCGCCCACCCGGGAGAACGAGTCGCGCATCGGCGACCTCGTCGAGGCCGGGTTCCCGGTCGTGGTCACGGAGTCCTCGGCCATCGCGATCCAGGCACCGTGCATCAACATCGCCGATCACCGCGCCGCGTACTCCGCGACGACGTACCTTCTCGGCCTGGGCCACGAGCGGATCGGCACCGTGGCGGGCGACCAAGCCCTGGCCTCGGGGGTGGATCGCCTGGGCGGGTACCTCGACGCCCTCCGGGACCGTGGGATCGAGGCGGACGGCGCTCTCGTGGGGTACGGCGAGTACCGGTTCGAGCCCGCGTTCGCCGAGACCGACCGCTTGATGAGCCTTCCCGAGCCGCCCACCGCGCTGCTCGTAGCCAACGAGACGATGCTCGGAGCGGCCCTTCAATGCCTGAAGGAGCGGGGCCTGCGCGTCGGCGAGGACGTCTCGCTCGTCGCCTTCGACGATCCGCCATGGGCGACGTTCGTATCGCCGTCGATCACGACGATCCGAACGCCGCGCGAACGCATGGGGGCGATGGCGGTCCACATGCTCGTCGCCATGCTCGAGGCAGGGCCGGACCGCGTCCCGCACCGAGAACTGCGCGTCGTCGAGTCCGAACTCGTCGTCCGCGAGAGCTGCCGCGCTCGGTCGTGACGGCAGCCTGCGTCGTGCCCGCGGCGGCCGGGTTCGACGCTATGCCGGCCCGGCGCCGACGAGGGTTTCCGTCGCATCGAGGTCGAGCGGCGCCCCGTCGTTGAAGTTCTCGATCCCGCTCTCGGTGATGGCGACGGTGTCTTCGACCCGCAGGTAGCGGCGCTCCTCCGGGATGATCAGCTGCGGGTCGACGGTGAGCACCAGCCCCGGCTCCATGATGCGCCCGCGGTAGTTGCCGACGTCGTGCACCGCCATGCCCACCGAATGCGACAGATGGTGCGGGAAGACGAGGGAGCGCTGGGCGGCTTCGGCGTAGATCGCCTTGGACCAGCGCGTGCGCTCGACGACGGGCGCCATGTCGGCCGCCGCCTCGTCCTGGACCTGCTCGCGGGTGACGCCCGGGCGCAGGCGCCGCAACAGCGCGCGGTGGTACTCGACGATGAAGCCGTAGAGTTCGCGCTGGACCGCGTCGTAGCGACCGTTCACCGGCCAGATGCGGGTGATGTCGCTCGCGTAGTAGCGGTAGTCCGGGCCGCAGTCGACGAGGACCAGGTCGCCGTCCACGAGCTCCGCGTCGTTCGCGCCGTAGTGGCCGTACCAGGCGTTGTCCCCGCCCGCCACGATCGCCCGGTACGCCACGTCGCGCGCACCGCCGTCGAGGTACACGAAGCGCATCTCGGCGTCGAGCTGGTACTCCATCACGCCGGGCCGGGTGCGCCGCATCGCGGCCAGCAGCGCGTCCGCCGCCAGCGTGCCGGAGCGCCGGAGCAACGCGAGCTCGGCCGGGCTCTTGATCAGCCGTAGCTCGTCGAGCAGCGGCGCCAGGTCGTGCACGCTGGCGGCAGGCAGCCGCTCGCGCAGCAGGCGCACGAACCAGCGGTGCCGGTCCGGTCGACCGTCCCACGGGTCGGAGGAGCGCTCTTGAGCGGAGCGCTGCAGCGTGTCCCAGCTCTGCACCGCCCCCTCGCCGGCCCGCAGCGGCGTCCAGACGTGGCGCACGCGCTCCAGGAAGGTGGCGAGCTGGTCGACGGCGTGCACCGCGTCGACGCCGGTCGCCGCGCGCGCCGCCTCGGGGTCCATCGCGCTGACCAGCGGCCCCTCGCGTTCGCGCCGCTCCGGCGACTGGTACGGAAGGAACAGGTGCGTGCTCCCGTCGCGGGCGTCGACCGCCAGGTACGCGTGGGGCGTCTCGATGCCGCACAGGTACATGAGGTCGTTGTGTTGCCGGAACACCCCGTGGATCGACTCCTTGGGCGCCCCCTGCAGCAGGGCCACGCCTGCCGCGCCCTCGGGCCCGCTCCCACGCAGCGCCTCGACCAGGCGTGCGCGCCGTTCGCGTCGTTCCTCGTTGGTGATCATGCGACCCCGTCCTCTCCCTGGCCCAAGCGGTACCAGGCCCGCGCAGTGCTTTCGAGCAGCGCCCGCCGTTCGTCGGGCGAGAGCGCCGCGGCGTAGTCGGCGACGAGCCCCAGGTTCACGGCGTACGACGCGGCCAGCGTGCACACCGGCCAATCCGATCCCACCATGCAACGCGAGGGGCCAAACGCCTCGACCACGACATCCAGGAACGGCGCGACCTCGTCGGCCCGCCAGTGGCGCCAGTCGCCCTCGGTGAGCAGGCCCGAGAGCTTGCAGGCGACGTTCGGTCGCTCGGCCAGCACCCGCATACCCGCCGCCCACCGGCGCCGCCGCTCCACGACCGGTTCGCCCGCTGTGGCGTCGCGCGGCGGCTTGCCGATGTGGTCGACCACGAAGCGCACGGCGGGGAAGGCGTCGACCAGGGCGGTGGCGGCCGGCAGGTGCTCCGGGCGCACCAGCAGGTCGTAGGCGGCGTCGACGCTCGCCGCGGCCGCGACGAGGCGGCGGTGCTCCGTGCTCGCGGCGAAGTCCGGGTCGGGCACGTCGTGGAGGACCTCGCGGAGCCCCACGAAGCGCGGGTGGCGCGCGAAGGCCTCCACGGTGGCCTCCAGGGCGGGGTCGCGCGCGTCCGCCCAGCCGACCACCCCTAGGATGAGCGGATGGGCGTCGGCGATCGCGAGCAGCCGCTCCGTCTCGTGAACGGTTCGGCGCGCCTGCACCGCGATGGTGCCGACCACGCCTGCGTCGCGGGCGAGCGCCTCGAGGTCCGTCGCGGTGAAGTCGCGCGCGAGCACGTCCATCTCCGGCGTCATCCAGTCGAGCTCGACCGGGTCGTAGCGCCACAGGTGGTGGTGGGCGTCGATCACGTCGACCCCTCTACGGATGCCGCGCCGGCCACCTGGTACCGCCATTGGCGCCCCATCAAAGGCTCGAGCAGCTCCTGGACCTCCGCGACGAGCGCCGGATCGGGCGGCGACGCCAACCAATCGAGGTTGCGCTGCACTTCCTTCGCGGTGCCGGCCCCGAACAGGGTGACGGGGAAGCGCGCGTCGCTTGCGGCGAACGAGAGCGCGAGGCGCGCCAGCGGGACCCCGGCGGCGTCGGCGAGGCGGGCGGCGCGTGCGAGCAGGCGTCGCGCGCGCACCGGGGCCGGGTGCCACGCGGGAGCGGCTCGGCCGGTG
>JAGXHO010000119.1 GCA_024636105.1 Trueperaceae bacterium
CGACCGGTAGTCCTCGAAGCCTCTCGCGTTCAACGACGCGAGCTCCTCGAGCAGCTCGGAGTCCGCCTTCGTGAAGTTGAAGCACGACTTCCCCTGCATCCGCTTCTTCAGTTCCGGCGGACTTCGCGCCCGCGGCCGACGCGCATAGAGTGAAGCGATGATCACGGACATCCAGGACTACTTCACGAAAGGCTGCGGCCGCTGCGAGCGCTTCGACACACCCGACTGCTCGACGCGACGCTGGATCGATGGCTTGAACCGCGTGCGGCGCCTCTGCCTCGATGCGGGGCTCGAAGAGACGCTGAAGTGGGCGCATCCGTGCTACGTCCATGCGGGGCGCAACATCGCGATCCTCGGCGCCTTCCGTGACGACTTCCGATTGAGCTTCTTCAAAGCAGCGCTGATGAAGGACCCGAACGGCGTCCTCGAGAAACAGGGACCCAACACGCGTCATCCCGACATGATCCGGTTCTCGGACGACGCGCGGGTGGCGGAGCTCGAGCCGGTCATCCGCGCCTACCTGAAGGAAGCCATGGGCTATGCGGAGGCGGGGACCGAGCCACCGAAGGAGACGCGCGAGATCGCGTTGCCGGACGAGCTGGTCGAGGCCATGGACGCCGATGCGGACCTCGCCGAGGCGTTCCATCGCCTCACGCCGGGCCGGCAAAGAAGCTACGTGATCAACCTCGGCTCGGCGAAGAAGCCTGAAACGCGATTCGCCCGCATCGCCAAGTTTCGCGACAAGATCCTCGCAGGGAAGGGCGCGACGGATCGGTGACGCGAGCTCGCGCGGCCGTCGAGCGCGACCGCCGACCCGAGCGTTCCGACGAGGGAGGGCGCCTCGCCATAAGATCCCGTCTCGTCTAAACAGAGCTCCTCGTCCACCGCAGCGGCTTGGCCCCCTGGTCGCGCACGACCAGGCTCTTGGCCTCCAGGTCGAGCTGCACGGTCTTGACCCACCAACCCGCCTTCGCCCCGCCGGGGAACAGCTCGTCGGACAGGTGGCGCTTGCTGGCGTCGATCATCTCGGCCTGCGTGAGCCCGGGCAGCGCCTCCGGCAGCGCCCGGAGCAGCGCCTCACGGGCAGCCTGATATCTCGCCGCGTCGACCCGGGTCGTCCGGCCCGGCGTGTTGACGTTCTCGACCTCGATCTTCTCCCCCTGGCATGTCAACCTCCTTCGTAGGCGCGTTCGAGCGCCGCCACGTCCAGCCGCCGCATCGGCGTCAGAGCGAAGAACACGCGGTCTCGGGCGGCTTCGTCGTCCGAGTCCAGCCACGCGCCTACCGCCTCCGGGACCACCTGCCACCACAGACCGAACCGGTCGCGCACCCAGCCGCACCGGCCCTCCTCGCCACCGTCGGCCGCGAGCGCGATCGCGACCCGGTCGACCTCCGCCTGGTCGGCGCACATCACCTGCAGCGAGACTCCCTCGTCGAAGCCGAAGGCGTGACCGGCGCCACCGTCCATCGCGACGAACGGCTGGCCGCGGAGCTCGAGCACGGCCTGTTTCACCGTGCCGACCTCGCCCCCCTCGCCCTCGGCGAACTCTTCGACGTGGTGGAGGTGCGAGCCTGGGAAGATGGAGACGTAGGCGGCGATCGCTTCGCGTGCCCGACCGTGGTGCGGCCCGGCGAACATCAGCGCCGGCACGACGGTCGGACGCGCGACGTCGTCGCGCACCATCAACTGCCACGAGACGCCGAACCGGTCCTGCATCCACACGAAGCGCGGGCTCCACGGGTAGGTGCCCAGCGGCATCAGGTCCATGCCGCCCTCGCCCAGCTCGGCGTGCAGCGCATCGACGGCGGAGGCGTCGGGGAGGTGAACGTGGAACGAGACGCTCGGGTTCGGCTCGAAGCGCGGCCCGGCGTTCAACAGCGTGAAACGCTGGCCGGCGACGGTGACGTCGACGGTGAGGACGCTCCCGGGCGGCTTGTTCGAGGGGTTCTGTCCCGAGCGCGGGTAGCGCGCGACCGCGTCGACGTGACCCTCGGGGAAGGCGGCCGTGTAGAACGAGGCCGCGGCCTCGGCGTGGTCGTCGAGCCAGATGCACGGAACGATCCGATCGGCAGCCATGCACGAGGGTAGCCTACGAGGCTCGTCTCGTCCTCTCCCACAGCCCCGCGATGAGGATCCAGATTCCCACCACCAGCTCTAACGGGACGTAGGGCAGATAGAAGTAGAACGGAATGGTGGTGCCGAACACCTGCGCGACGGTTCCGATCAGCATCGGCACCGTCGCGATCAGTCCCCATAGAGCCAGCCAGCGCGGCACCAGGCCGGAGCGAACGAGCAGGAAGTAGAAGAGCAGGTCGCCTAGGCAGAACACCAGCATGTGCAGCGTGTTGCCGACGAACTCCATCGACGCGTACGCCAGCCCACCCAGGCGCAGCAGCGCGTCCGGCCGGCCGCTCGCCGCGTACATCTCGGCGATGCGCAGAAGTGCGAACGCCTCGCTCTTACTAGCAGCCAGGAGCGCCGCCTCGAGCAGGTAGAAGGCGAAGGCGGTCAACGCGATGCGCTGGTCCTGCCGGCGCAGGACCATGCTTGACGCGTTCATGGATCGCTCCCGTCGGGATGGCCGCCATGGTGATCACCGAGCTTCGGGCCTCCACGCATCAATCTAGGTGGCGGGCCCCGGGACATTCCGCCTTCGCGCAGAAAGGCGAGCACGTCTCGTCGAAAGCGGCGGCCGCGTGCCGGGTGGCCCATGCGGGGGTAGAGCACCAGGCGCGAATCGGGGATGCCCGCCGCCGTCTCCCGGAACAGGTCCGGGGTGTAGAAAGGATCCTGATCACCCGCGACCACCAGCGTCGGTGCACGGACGTCGCCGAGACGATCGCGGAACCGGAAACGGTCTTCGGCCTCGACGATAACGACGAAGTCGCTGGGATCGCGGGGCGCGTCCAGCGCCATGACCGGCGCGAGCGTCCACACCACGGGGCGCGTGAGGACCCACGCCGGTCCACGCTGCGGCAAGACGAACGACAACAACTGCGACCACACGTCTCGCCAACGGCGCTTCTCGGCGAGCCGCGCCAACTGCAGCTGCCCGCGCTTGGCCGGTTCGCTCAACTCGTGGGCGCTCGAGTGAACGACCAGCCGCCGCACCGTGTCGGGATGATCGGCCGCGAGTCGCAGCGCGATCGCACCGCCGGTCGATGTGCCGATCACGTCCACCGGCCCGTCGAACTCCTCGCGCATCATGCTCGCGTAATCGGTCGCGATGTCAGCGATCGTGCTGCCGCGTCGCAGACCAGCCCGCCGCATCACGACGAACACCGTGAAGTCGCGCGCCAAGAACCCGTACATGAAGGACGCGCCGCCTGGCGGCGGCTCGCTCTTGGGGATCAACCCCGCGATGACGACGAGCGGCCGCGCGCCGCGGCCGACGCGGACGTACGGCAGGCCGCCGCGGAAGTGACCCTTGGCGGGCCGTCGATGCGCGCCTTCGCGGCTCACGTTCTCGCCATCCTCTGGCACCACTGCTCCTACCCGTCGATGTACCTCGACGAGGCGCACCTGACGCTCGAACGCGGGACGTTCCCGCTCGACGGGCTGGGCCGCGCCGCTACGCCCGCGGCTCGAGGCGGAAGCGCACGGCCCAGTCGACGTGCACGCTCAACGCCGTCGGCTTGACGTCCCCGCGCCGCTGACCGCGGGCGGCGAGCGCGTGCACGTGCTAACGGCGTGCGGATCACCGGCGTCCACTCGCCGCCCGGACAGGTCAGCGTCCTTCGTCAGCCGAACATCTGGGCCCGGTTCACGCGACGTGTCACGCGACCTTCAAGGGCTTGATCCGCTCGACCTCGGATCCGATCGCCGAAGCTGCCTCCCACAGATCCACCGCCCGCTGCGCGTTGAGCCAGAACTCAGGGGCGTTGCCGAAGAGGCGCGAAAGCCTGAGCGCCATCTCAGGACTCGCCGAGCGACGCTCCCGCAGCAACTCGTTCACGGTCTGACGCGAGACACCCAGCGCCGCAGCGAGGCCGGACACCGTCAGCCCATAGTCCGGCACGAAGTCCTCCCTGAGCATCTCCCCCGGGTGAATCGGACGAACCTCCTTACGTGTGTTCGGAATGCTCATGACCCACCTCCCTCTAGTGGTCGTCCGTCACTTCGACATCGAAGGCGTCACCATCGGCGAACCGAAAGCAGATTCGCCACGGGTCGTTGATGACGATGGCGTGCTGACCAAGGCGGTCGCCCACCAGCCCATGGAGCCGATTCGCTGGCGGAACCCGAAGGTCGTCGAGGCGCGTCGCCAAGTCGATGTACTCGAGTTTTCGCCTCGCCCGCCGAACGATGTCCGGCGGCAGCCGCTTCGAGCGGCCGGTCGCGAACAGCTCCTCCGTGGGCCGGTCCGCAAACGTCTTGATCACCCGTCGAAGTGTACTCTGTCACGTGACGCATGTCAAAGGTGGACCGTGCCTCGCGCGCGCCCGCCACGGCCTACTTGGCCTGCGGCGTCGACGACGACCGGCATCCTCCCCCGCCTCCCCCGCCACCGCCGCCACGCGGCATCGTGCGTCGCGAGCTCCGCCACGACGTGGGCGACGTTGGCCATGCGCGTGGTGTCCGGCCGCACGACGACCCAGTCCACGAACGGAGCGTCGGCGCCGACCTCGAGGGCCAGGACGTCTGCCGCCCGCTTATTGTCGCGCGCGGGCGGCACGAGGGCACGGACGACCCACAGGTACGCCCGCTCGCGCATCGCGTCGCCACCCGTACGAACCAGCGCCCCGGTGATCGATCACCGGGGCGCTGGGCGTAGCCGTTCGGTAGGGGAATCTACTCGTCGTACTCTGGCAGGGCCTCGAGCTCTTCCCTCGTCATGTCGAGGTAGACGCGAATGTCGTTGCGCTCGGGGTCCATCTGGATTTCGATCTCGTCGATGTCGACGGCGACCGTGCGATCGCCCAGGCCGAGGAAGCCACCGATGTCGATCAACACGGCCACCACTTCTTGGCCTTCGCTCGAAAGCTGCACATCTTCGATGTCCGACACGGACTCGTTGAGGCGGTCGTAGACGGACGCGCTCGTGAGCTCGTCGACGGTCAGCGTGGTGACATCGACAGGTTCGTATCCTTCGAGCTGCTCGTCAGGAACGCCAAGACGGCGCGCCGCTTCGGCCTGAGTCTCGTCGGCCTGAGTCTCGTCGGCCTGAGCCTCGTCGGCCTGAGCCTCGTCGGTACGGGACTCGTCTTCACTGGCCGTCTCGTCTTCACTGGCCGTCTCGTCTTCATTCGACATCTCGCTGGCCGTCGAATCTTCCTGGTACGCGGGAGCCTGTTCGAGCTCCTCCCGGGTCGAGGTGAAGACCACGTAGAGCTCGTCCGCCTCTTGCCGACGGACGAAGCTCAGGACGTCCATGCTCACCATCACCTGGCGGCCACCGATACCGAGGAATCCACCGACATCGATCAACACGCCGCGGATGGTGCCGTCCC
>JAGXHO010000120.1 GCA_024636105.1 Trueperaceae bacterium
CCCTCGAGCAGCTCGAGGTCGCGGAGCAGGATCTCGTCCGTCAGCGACGGCAGGTTGAAGATCATGTCGACGTTCAGGGTCGGTAGGCGGTCGCGCGCGAAGGCGAGGCCCTTGAGGATCTGCTCGGCCGATCCGTACTTGCCGTGGCGCGCCATCTGCTTGAGCAGCTCGTCGTCGAGGCTCTGCACCCCCACCGACATCCGCTGCACGCGCCCCTCGAGCGGCCCGAGCCTCTCGGCGTTCAGGTGGTTGGGGTTTGTCTCGGTCGACACCTCGTCGATGGCGAACAGCTCGCGCGCCAGGTCGATCGTGGCGGCGAGCTCGTCGGGGAGCACCGTGGGGGTCCCGCCGCCGATGTACATGTCGGAGAACTGGTAGCCGAGGTCGGCCACCATCCGCATCTCCTCGCGCAGTGAGGCGAAATAGGCGCGCGCGGCCTCCTCACGGAACGGGAAGCGGTTGAACGAGCAGTACGGGCACAGCAGTTCGCAGAACGGCACGTGCGCGTAGAGCAGGTAGCCGCCGTCGCGCTTGGGGCCGGGCAGGTCGCCGGGTCGGTGCGGTTCGAGCTTGAGCTGCTGCCCGCGCAGGCTGCGCAGGCGGCGGGTGAGCAGGCGTTCGGCGATCACCGGTTCGGGGTCCGGCGGGGGGCGTTCGGCTGCGCTGCGGCTCGGGCGTACATGCCGGCCAGTGTAGTCCGCTCGACCCCCGGTCGCCGGGACATCGTGTACCGGCTGCTCGAGGAGCGCGCCGCGCGGTAGCCTCGCCCATGGAGCGCTACGACGCGATCGTCCTGGGAGCCGGCGTGATCGGTTCCGCCGCCGCCTACGCCCTTGCCGCGCGCGGCAAGCGCACGCTGCTGCTCGAGCGCCACCCCTTCGGTCACGACCGCGGGTCGTCGCACGGTGGCTCGCGGATCTTCCGCCACGCTTACGAGGACGTCGCCCACGTGCGCCTCGCCGTGGCCGCCGACGCCGCCTGGACCGCGCTCGAGGCGGCGACCGGCGAACGCCTGCTGCAGCGCACCGGCGGGCTCGACCTGGGCCTGGTCGGGGGCGGCGAGCTCGACCCGATCGAGGCGGCGCTGCGCGCCGTGGGGAGCGACGTCGAGCGGCTGTCGGCCGCCGAGGTGCGCGTCCGCTTCCCGGCCTTCGCGCCGGACGACGACGTCGAGGCGCTCTATCAGCCGAGCGCCGCCATCGTCCCCGCCTCGCGCGCGGTCGCGACCCTGCAGCGCGCGGCGGCAGCGGCGGGCGCGGAGCTGCGCGACCTGGAACCGGTGACCGGGCTGCTGCTCACCGCCCAGGGCGTCGAGGTGGCCACCGAGCACGGCCGCGCCGGCGCCGAGCGCCTGGTCGTGGCCGCCGGCGCCTGGTTGGGCGAGGTGCTCCCCGATCTGGCGCTGCCGCTCCACATCGAGCGCCAGCAGGTGATCTACGTCGCCGTGGGTGCGGACGCGCGCGCCTTCGCGCCCGAGCGGATGCCGCTCTTCATCGCGCGGGGGACCGGCCGCGACCAAGCGGGCGGCATCTACGGCTTCCCGCTCTACGACGTGCCGAACGCGATCAAGCTCTCCGACCACCAGGGGGCGCCGCGCATCCGGCTGGACGAGCGCACCGACGAGCTGCACGAGGACCGCGCGGCGGCCACGATCGCCGCGGCGCGGCGCCTGATGCCCGGTCTCACCGGGCAGCTGACGCGCTTCCAGACCTGCCTCTACACCAAGACGCCCGACGAGCGCTTCGTGCTCGATCGCCACCCCGAGTACCCGAACGTGGTGTTCGCGGGCGGGGGCAGCGGCCACGCCTTCAAGTTCGGCCCGCTCCTCGGGTCGATCGCGGCGGACCTGGCGCTCGACGGGGCGACCGAGCACGGCATCGAAGGCTTCGCGCTCGCGCGCTTCGCGGACGCGTAGCGGACGGCCGACCGCTCCGCGGGTACGCTGGGCCATGGTCCGCAACGCGCCCACCACCGACGACCTCCCCTCCACCGAACGCGACCGCGTCGAGCGCTTCCTGGCGGCCTACAACGCGGTCGACCAGCTGTTGCGCGAACGCACCGGCGTCCAGGACCGTGGCGTGTCGTTCCGCGCAGTGCTGCGGCGCTACGCACGCAACCACCGCGGTCAGAAGATGGCCGATCGGCTCGACGACTACGCCGAGTTGCGCAACGTGCTCGTCCACGAGACGATCACGCCCAACGGCTGGTTGGCCGTGCCCACCGAGGACGTCGTGCGCCGCCTCGAGAGCTTCCGCGACGCCCTGGACGGGGGCCAACGCGCCGATCAGGCCTTCAGCCGCCAGGTGGCCACGGTCGCGATGGCCACCCCACTGCGCGACGCCCTCGCGCAGGCGCACGCGACCGGGTTCTCGCAGTTCCCCGTGATCGACGCCGGCGCGGTCGCCGGGCTGTTGACCGACCGCGGCATCGCGCGGTGGCTGGCGGCTACGGCCGCCCGCGAGGGTGCTTCGGTGAGCGATTCGCTCAGGGGCGCGACGGTGGCCGACGTGCTCCTCGCGGACGCCGATCGCGCCACCTGGGCGCTCGCCGCGCGCGACGAGCCGGCCGAGCGCGTGCTGGCCCGCTTCGTCGACGCCATCGAGCTCGAGGCGGTGCTGATCTCCGAGCACGGCGAGGCCAACCAGGGGTTGCTGGGGATCGCCACGCACCAGGACGTGGTGCGGTTCTGGGATCCCGGCTGAGCGCGGGCTGACCCTCTGCTGAAGTAAGCAGGGCGTGCTGATCGCGCGCGCGGGGCGCGGCGCGGCGCTGCTAGCGACCGTGCCCGTCACGGTACCGGCGATCGTGATGGCCGTCGGGTTCCTTCGTGGCTGGAACGCACCTTGGACCGCCGACCTGCCGATCTACGGCACCGGCGCCATCCTCGTGTTCTCGATCGCGTTCCGCGCGCTGGCGTGGTCGGTGTTGCTGCGCCCCCCGTCGGTGCAGACCACCTCTACGTACATCCTCCAGCAGTTCGACCAGGGGTCGACGGGCGCCGGCCTGGCGATGGCGATGACGGCGGCGCTCGTGTCGGTGGCAACCGCGCGGCGGTTCGCGGCCGCAGACGCTCTGGAAGCGCGCTGACGCAGCCCTGACGATGCCTCCGTACGGTGTGCCCATGCGTCCCGACCTCGGGTCGCCATTCCTTTCGGAGGCATCCATGCGCAAACTCCTGTCCACCCTCGCCGCCGTCCTACTCCTGGCGCCCGTCGCCTCGGCGCAGAACGTCGAGCTCCTCGGCGCCGGCGCCACCTTCCCGGCCCCGCTCGTCACCTCGATGGCCGATGAGTACCGCGATGTGACCAAAGGCCGCGTCACGGTCAACTACCAGTCGATCGGCTCCGGTGGCGGCATCCGTCAGTTCACCGAAGAGACGGTCATGTTCGGCATGACCGAGGCCTTCCTGAACGACGAGCAGCTCGCCGCGATCGCCGCAGCCGGCGGCGGCGTCGCCTTCAACCTGCCCATCACGCTCGGCGACGTCGTCATCACCTACAACCTCCCCGGCATCGAGACCGGCCTCGTCTTCGACGGCGACACGATCGCGGAGATCTTCCTCGGCAACATCACGACGTGGGCCGATCCGCAGATCGCGCTGCTGAACCCGGGCGTGCGCCTGCCGCCGCTCCCGATCACGGTCGTGCACCGCTCCGATGGCTCGGGCACCACGAACGTCTTCACCAACTTCCTGACCAAGGTGTCGAGCACGTGGAACGAGCGCGTCGGCTTCGCCACCTCGGTCAACTGGCCCACCGGCATCGGCGGCAACGGCAACGAGGGCGTCGCCGGCGTCGTCCAGAACACGCCCGGCGCGATCGGCTACAACAGCGCCGTCTACGCGGTCCTCAACGACATCGCCTACGGCTACGTCCTCAACAAGAGCGGCAACGTGATCGAACCCAACCTCGCCGCCACATCGCTGGCGGCGGACGTCCCGCTCCCGGCCGACACCCGCATCTTGGTCACCGACACCGAAGCCCCGGACGGCTACCCGATCGCCGGCTTCGCCTGGATGCTCATGTACGAGAACCTCGACGCCAACAACGCGATCTCGACCCGCGAAGAGGCCGAGGAGCTGCTGAAGTTCGTCGTCTGGGCCATCACGGACGGCCAGGACCTCGCCGAGCCGCTCTCCTTCTCGCGCATCCCGGCCGCCGTCTTGGCGCTCAACCTCGACATGATCCGCCAGATGAAGTGGCAGGGCGAGGACCTGGGCGCCCAGGTGCTGGCGGAAGCCGGCCTCTGAGTTACCGCTGCTAAGTAGTCGTCCTGCACGCGCGCGGGCCGGCACCTCAGGGTGCCGGCCCGCGCTTCGTTCGGCCCGTCTTGACGAACCCATGACGCGAATGTGAAAACCTACGTCCTACGTGGCCACCGTTCCTCGAACCACCAGCGAGCTCATCCGCCAACCCACCCACCCGCTGTTTCGGAAAGCGGGCGACCGGCTGTTCCAGACGGTCGTCGTCGCCCTCGGAAGCTCCATCGTCGTGCTCGCGCTGCTGCTCTCGTTCGTGCTCCTGCGCGACGGTTGGGAGCCGCTGCAGCGCTTCGGCTTCTTCGGGTTCCTCACCGGCACGACCTGGGATCCGGTCCGCGGGGAGCACGGCACGTGGCCGTTCCTGGTCGGCACGCTGATCACCTCGGTTTCCGCGCTCGCGCTCTCGTTCCTGCCCGCGATCGGCGTCGCGATCTTCACCGCCGAGTACGCGCCGCGCTGGTTGGCCTCGATCGTCGACACGATCGTGGACCTGCTCGCGGCCATCCCGTCGGTGGTCGTCGGCATCTGGGGCATCTTCGTGCTCGTGCCCATGATGCAGAACCGGGTGTACCTGCCCATCTACTACTGGGCGGTCGAGAACGCGCCGGGTCTGCTGCCCATCCTCGGGCCGCCCGCCGGCTACAACCTGATCACGGCGACCATCGTGCTCGCGCTGATGATCGTCCCCTACACCTCCGCGTTGGCGCGCGACGCCATCCGCCTCGTGCCCCGCTCGCAGCGGGAAGCGGCGCGCGCGCTCGGCGCCACCCGCTGGGAAGTCCTGACGATGGCGGTGCTTCCCTACGCTCGCGGCGGCATCGTCGCCGGCGCGATCCTCAGCTTCGGGCGCGCGATCGGCGAGACGATGGCGGTGGCTATGCTCGTCGGCAACTCGAACTCGCTCCCGTTCACCTTCTTCGGCCCCGCGGCCACCATGCCCTCGGTGATCGTCAACGAGTTCCGGGAGGCGGTCGAGAACCTGCACCTCGCGAGCCTGATGACCGTCGGCTTCTACCTGTTCCTGATCTCGCTCGTCGTGAACCTCATCGCCGCGTGGATGCAGCGCAAGTTCGCCGTGGGCGGAAGGGCCATCTGATGACGACCTCGACCCGAACCGCCCATGGGAAGGGGATCGCTTCGGTGACGCCCGCGAACCTGCGTCGCCGCTATCGGCGCGACCAGCTGATGGTCTTGCTGCTCGTGGTCGGCACCCTCGCGGTGTTGATCCCGCTCTTGATCATCGTCTGGTACGTGGTCTCGCAGGGCTTCTCGGCGCTCACGCTCGAGTTCTTCACCGAGGACCTCGGCTCACCGGCGCGCGCCACGCAAGGGCGCCCGACCGGCCTCGGCCACACGATCATCGGCACCATCGTGGTCGACGGGCTCGCGCTCCTCATCGCCGTCCCCATCGGCATCGGCGCCGGCATCATGCTCGCCGAGTTCCCGGATCATCCGCTCAACCCGCCGCTGCGCATCCTGAACGACACGCTCAACGGCATGCCGGCGATCCTCAAGGGCCTGCTCGCCTGGGCGCTCATCGTCAAGCCGATGGGCACCTTCTCTGGCCTGTCGGGCGGGGTCGCCCTCGCGTTCGTGATGCTGCCGATCGTCGCCCGCGCCACCGAAGGCGTTCTCC
>JAGXHO010000121.1 GCA_024636105.1 Trueperaceae bacterium
CTGCGCGACGCCGTCGGCGGCGAAGAACGGGGCGAAGGCCGAGAACCCGAGCAGGACGAGCGCGGTCGTGAGCCAAACGGCCCGCGGCCGGCGCGCCACCAGGGCGGCGACCTTCGCCCAGACGCCACCCGTGTGCACGACGGGCGCTGCGCGCACCGCGCTCGCCTCGCGCCGCGGCGGGAACGGCCAGAAGGCCGCCCGGCCGACGAGCGCGAGCAGCGCCGGCAGGAAGGTCAGCACCGCGACCATGGCGACCGCGATGCCCACCGCGGCGACCGGCCCGAGCGCTTTGTTCGAATTCAGGTCCGACAGGAGCAGCACCAGGACGCCGCCGATGACGGTGCCGCCCGAGGCCAGGACCGGCTCGAAGGCCCCGCGCCATGCGCGCCGCACCGCCGATACGACCGAGTCCTCCGCGCGCAGCGCCTCGCGGAAGCGGGCCACGAGCAACAGCGAGTAGTCGGTGGCCGCGCCGATCACCAAGATGAACAGGATGCCCTGCGCCTGCCCGTTGAGGGTGATCCAACCCCACTTGGCCATGAAGTAGACGGCGACCACGGCGTTCGCCAGCGCGGCCACAGAAGCGAGCAGCACCAGCAGCGGCAGCACCGGGCTGCGGTACACGACCAGCAGGATGAGGAGGACGGCGACGACGGTGACGACGAGGAGGATGCCGTCGATGGCGCCGAACGCGGACACCAGGTCGGCGACGAAGCCCGCGGGTCCGGTCACGAAGGCGGTAGCGCCGCCCGGGAGCTCGCCGAAGGCCTCGCGCAGGGCCGGTACGACGATCGCCGGCTCACCGTCGACCGAGACGAACGCCTGGAACGCGACCGGCTCGTTCGACGAATTGCGTGCGCTCGAGGGGAGCAGCGGCGATCCGGCGCCCACGCCGTCGAGCGCGCGGGCCGCCTCGAGGCGCTCGGTCAGGGCCGCCTGCAGCTCGGCGTCGGCGCCGCCGGGCACCTCGACGACGACGATCGCCGGCGCTCCGCCGCCGTCGCCGAACGCCGCCTGCAGGTCGAGCGTGCGGGTCGACTCGGCGTTGGCGGGCAGGAAGTCGGTCTGCGACGTCGACTGGACGTCCGCGAGCAGTCCGAAGAACGGGCCACCCACGCCGCTGCCGGCCAGCCAGACGAGCGTGACGACGAGCGGTAGCACGAAGCGGAAGAACCTTGGCATGGCGTCGGAGCCCCCTCCACCGAGGCGAGCGGTCGCCGCCGCCTCGGACCGCGCCACCTGCCCATGGCTGGCGGCACGCACCGTTCATACCGGCGCTCCACCTAACGTTTGGTAGGCTGGACCCGATTCCTGATCGACCCGGTGGTTCGTACGCTCGAAGTGCGACGCCGACGGCACCTACCCGCCGAACGTGACGAGGACGACCAACGCGAACCACAGCGCGCACGCCAAGCCCCTCCCAATACGTCGATGACCCCCGCCGGAGGGCGGGGGTCATCGAAGAACTGGTGGAGCTGAGGGGATTCGAACCCCTGACCTTCTGAATGCCATTCAGACGCGCTCCCAACTGCGCCACAGCCCCACGCGCGTGCGTGAGCGAACCGAAGTGTACCGGCGGGCCCGGACCCTGTCAACCAGCGCCGGGGACTCCATCCACCGTCCTCGAAGCGACCGCGCGAACCCGAGGAGCGATCCGCGCGGCCAAGCAGCGTTGCGTGCCGATCAGGCCTTGTCGGCCTCGCGAACCGCGCGCGCGGCGGCGCGGTCGGCTTCCTGACGGCCGGTGTCGGTGCGCAGACGCGCGGCCTTGCCGCGGAGCTCGCGGAGGTAGTAAAGCTTGGCGCGGCGCGTACGGCCCCGCTTGACGACGGCGATGGCGTCGATCAGCGGCGAGTTGATCGGGAACACGCGCTCCACGCCCTCACCGGCCGACACCTTGCGGACGGTGATCGTCGAACGCGCGCCACGGCCGTTCTTGCGGGCGATCACGACGCCCTCGAAGGCCTGGACGCGGGTCCGGTTCCCCTCGACCACCTTGTAGTCGACGCGGATGGTGTCGCCCGTGTCGAACTCCGGATGATCGTCGCGCATGGAGGGCTGCTCGATCGAGCGCAGGATGGCGCCTTTGTTGTACTTCATGGTCATCTCCAGGTGCCGGTCGGGCACGGGCCGCAGGGGCGGTGGCCGGCGCCTAGGCGCACGGCGTCGCCGCGGGGCGGACGCTCCACGGCACAGCCTTGAGAGCGTAGCGCATATGGGCCCTCCGGCGCAACAAGCTGTATGGGTTCAGCCCGCCTCGTGCGACTCGGCCCAGATGTTCAGGCCGCTGTCCGTGGCGAACCGATCGATGGCGGCGAGCTCGTCGGCGTCGAACGCGAGTCCATCGAGCGACGCCACGTTCTCGGCGATCTGCTCAGCGCTGCTCGCCCCGATCAGGACCGACGTGATCCGCGCATCGCGCAGGCACCAGACCAGCGCCATCTGCGCGAGCGACTGACCGCGCCCCAGGGCGAGCTCGTTCAAGGAGCGGACCTTCGCCAGCACTTCCTCGCGCAGGAACTCCTGCCGGAAGCTCCCGGAGGTCTTGGCCCGCGCCGTCTCCGGGACCTCGCCCAGGTACTTGGTCGTCAGCAGGCCCTGTGCGAGCGGCGAGAAGACGATCGCACCGGCGCCCACGTCCTCCAAGGCGTCGAGAAGATCGGCCTCGATCCAGCGGTTGAGCAGCGAGTAGGAAGGCTGGTGGATCAGGAGCGGCACGCCCATCTCGCGCAGCAGCCGGCTCGCCTCGCGGGTCTTGGCCGCCGAGTACGACGAGACGCCGGCGTACAGCGCCTTGCCCTGCTGGACGGCGCTCGCAAGCGCCCCCATCGTCTCCTCCAGCGGCGTCTCGGGGTCGTAGCGGTGGCTGTAGAAGACGTCGACGTAGTCGAGCCCCATGCGCTCGAGGCTGGCATCCAGGCTCGAGAGCAGGTACTTGCGCGACCCCCACTCGCCGTACGGGCCGTCCCACATGCGGTAGCCGGCCTTGGTGCTGATGACGAGCTCGTCGCGGTAGGGCGCCAGGTCGCGCGCCAGGACCTCGCCGAACTGCTCTTCGGCCGATCCGGGCGGCGGGCCGTAGTTGTTGGCGAGGTCGAAGTGCGTGATGCCCAGGTCGAACGCCGTCCGCACCATCGCGCGCACGTCGTCGAAGGCGGTTCCGTGCCCGAAGTTCTGCCACAGGCCGAGGGAGACGGCCGGAAGCTTCAGACCGCTGCGGCCGCAGCGACGGTAGGTCATGGCGTCGTACCGGGCGGGGTCGGGCCAGCTCGTTTCGCTCATGCGCCCATCCTAGGCCGTGCGGCCGACGCGGTGCCGCCCGTCTGGGCCTCGGTCAGCCGGTAGCCTGCGCGCATGGAACTCGACCCCGCCAGCCTGCCGCCCCGCGACCGCCACTTGCTGCTCACCGGCCTGGTCGTGCCGCGACCGATCGCTTGGGTGAGCACCCTCGCCGCCGACGGCACGCCGAACCTGGCGCCGTACAGCTTCTTCGCGCTGGTCTCCTCGGCCCCGGCTACGGTGGTCGTGTCGGTCGGGAGCCGCCGAGGCATCCCCAAGGACACGCTGGTCAACGCCGAGGCGACCGGTGAGCTCGTGATCAACGTCGTCGGCCGCGAGCTGGCGGCCGCGATGAACGCGACGTCGGTCGAGGCCGGTCCGGAGCTCGACGAGTTCGCGTACGCCGGGGTCACGGCGGCGCCGAGCGTGGCCGTGCGGCCGCCGCGGGTGGCGGAGGCGCGCGCCCATCTCGAGGCGCGCGTGGTGCAGGTGGTGCCGATCCCGGACGATGCCGGCCACGTCGCGAACCGACTGATCGTGGCGCGGATCGTGCACGTGCACCTCGACGACGCGCTGTTCGACCGGCCCCACCGCGTCGACGTCCGCGGACTCGACCCGGTCGCCCGACTCGCGGGGCTCACGTACGCGGGGATGGGCGAGCTGTTCGACCTCGCGCGTCCCGAAGCGCCGGGCACCTGAGCGCGGGCCCTCCCTCAGCCGCCGACGTCCGCGCCCCACCCCTCGACCACATAGCCGAGGCGGGTGAGCGCGTTCTCCTGGGAACCGTAGACGCTTCGCTCGACGCGCCCGGTCGCGTCCCACACCCACCAGTGCGGGGTTCCGTCGGCACCCATCCCCTCGGCCCAAGCGCCGCTCAGGTCGAGGGCGACCGAGAACGGCAGGGCGGCGAAGGTGGTGGCGTAGTGGACGAGCCGGGGTTCGACTTCGTCGCGCGTCCAGCGCTTGTGCCCGTAGGCCGTGTGCACGGCGAACAGCGTGGCGCGGTCGCCGATCGCCGGCGCAAGCCGCTTGAGCCACGGCAAGGCCCGCCCCACGCACCCAGCGCACTCGAGATTGAAGGCCACGGCCAGGCCGGGTCGTCCCCAGGTCTCCGGAGGGGTGAGCGGGGTCCCGTGGACCCAGTCGGAGAGCCAATCGGTTGGGGTCGCGGCGGTTTCGCTCATAGCTCGAGCGTACCGGCCGATGCGACCGGTCGTCCGGGCGGACGCCACCCGAGTCGCACGATCCGTGTCGCGCCCCCGCTTGACCCGGCCGCGATCGCCGAGTAACTTTTTGATATCGAACGGTTCGACATCGAGTCGTTCGCGTTCCGGGAGGTCCGATGCCCAACCGCCACCGCGGCTCCGACGCCGAGCGGCGCGTGCTCGACGCCTACGTCAAGCTCTCCCGCGCGCTCGCCACCGTCGACGCGGCCATCCACCGGCCGCTCGCCGACGCCGGCTTGACCGCCAGCCGCTTCGGCGCGCTCGAGGCGCTCTGGCACCTCGGGCCGCTCAACCAACGCGACCTCGGCCGCAAGATCCTCAAGTCGAGCGGCAACGTCAGCGTGGTGGTCGACGGCTTGGAACGCGACGGTCTGGTCGCCCGCGAACGCGCCGCGGCCGACCGCCGCAACGTGATCGTGTCGCTCACCGACGCCGGCCGCACCCGCATCGAGGCCGTCTACCCCGCCCACGTGGCGCGCCTCGTCGCCGCGTTCGCGCACCTGCACGCCGATGACGTAGAGCGCCTCGCCCAGCTCGCCAAGGCGCTCGGCACCCGCAACGCCCCCACGCCCACCGTCCCTCAGGAGGAACCCGCATGACCGTCCCCTACGCCCCCCGTGGCCTTCACCACGTCACCGCCATCGCCGGCGACCCGGTCGAGAACCTGCGCTTCTACCGCGACGTCATGGGTTTGCGCCTGGTCAAGAAGAGCGTGAACCAGGACGATCCCGCCACGTACCACCTCTTCTACGCCGATGCCGACGGGCACCCCGGCACCGACCTCACCTTCTTCCCGTGGCCGCACGCCAACCCGGGCAACCCCGGCGTCGGCGTGGTCCAGGAGACCTACCTCACCGTCCCGCACGGCGCCCTCGAGGCCTGGGAGGCGCGCCTGCGCGACGGCGGCGCGCGCGTCGACCCCATCACCGAACGCTTCGGCGAGCGCGTGCTCCCCTTCGCCGATCCCCACGGCCTGCGCCTGGCGCTCGTCGAAGGGGAAACGCCCTTCGCCTTCACCGCCTGGGACGCCAGCCCGGTACCCGCCGCCGAGCAGGTCCGCGGCCTCCACGGCGCCCGCGCCCCGCTGCGCGAGCTCGCGCCCACCGAGCGCTTCCTGACGCAGGTCATGGGCTTCGAGCGCGTGGGCGAAGAGCACGGCTGGGTGCGCTTCGCGCTGCCCGCCAGCGAAGGCGCGGCAGCCGCGGACGGCGCAGGTCGCGTGTTCGACGTGCGCGAGGTGGAGGGCGGGCGCCGTGGCGCCTGGGGGGTGGGCAGCGTCCACCACCTCGCCTGGACCGTCGACGACGACGCCCATCAGGTCGAGCTCCGCGGCGCGGTGGCGCGTGCCGGCCGGCGACCGTCCGAGGTGATCGACCGCTTCTGGTTCCGCTCCGTCTACTTCATGGAGCCGGGCGGCGTCCTGTTCGAGCTCGCCACCAGCGGACCCGGCTTCGCGGTCGACGAGGAGCCGACCGCGCTCGGCGAGCGCCTGATCCTGCCGCCCTGGCTCGAACCGCACCGGGCGAAGATCGAAGGCGTGCTCCCGGACCTCTCGGCGGCCGATGCAGCCGTGGCGGCGGCGCGATGAACGGCGTCGACCTGCGCCCCGGGCGACCGGGCGCTGATCCCCACGCGGCCACCACCCCCCTGCGCCGCGGCCCGACCGGAGCGGAGGCCGCCGTCGGGTTGGTGCTGATCCACGGGCGCGGCGATTCCGCAGCGGGGATCGCCCGCTTGGTCGACGCGCTGATCGAGCGCGGCGCCCCCGAGCCCGCCGTCGTCGCCCCCGAGGCGTACGGCGGTCAGTGGTACCCACTGCGCTTCCTCGAGCCGACCGAGCGCAATGAACCCTGGCTGTCGTCGGCGCTCGCCAGCGTCGGGCGCGCGGTGGCGACGCTCGAAGCCGAGGGCCTGCCCCGGGAACGCATCGTCGTCGCCGGCTTCAGCCAAGGCGCTTGCCTCGCCAGCGAGTACGTCGCCCGCGAAGGCGGAAGCTGGGGCGGGGTCGTGGCGCTCTCCGGCGGTCTGATCGGCGACGCCGTCGATCCGGCGCGCTACCCGGTGCGGCTCGACGGCACCCCGGCGTTCTTCGGCTGCTCGGACGTCGACGCCCACATCCCCGAAGCGCGCGTGCACGCGAGCGCCGCCCAATACCTCGCCCAGGGCGCGGACGTCGTCGCCCGCATCTACCCGGGGATGGCGCACACGGTGAACGAGGACGAGGCGACGTGGTTCGCCGAGCACCTGTCGAACCTGGCGCGTGCGAACGTGGCGAGGAGCGCCGCCGGCGGCGCCTCGGGCGCGTAGGCTGCGGCCATGGACGAGACCCGCCCGACCGACCCCACATCCGAAGGCGCCGACCTGCCGACCGACGACGCCGGCTGGCGCGAACGCCTCGCTCCGGAGGCCTATCAGGTGCTGCGCCGCGAGGGCACCGAGCGCGCCGGCAGCAGCGCGCTGAACGACGAGAAGCGGCCCGGCACGTTCCTCTGCGCCGGCTGCGGCGCGCCGCTCTTCCGCACCGAGCACAAGTACGAGAGTGGCACCGGCTGGCCCTCGTTCTTCGACGCCATCGACGGGGCGCTCGAGACCAAACGCGACTTCCGGATCGTCTGGCCGCGCACCGAGTACCACTGCGCCCGCTGCGGCGGCCACCAGGGCCACCGCTTCGACGACGGTCCGGACCCGACGGGGCAGCGCTGGTGCAACAACGGCGTCGCCCTGACCTTCGTCCCCGACGAGGGCTGATCGGGCGGCGCCTTCACGGGACCTGCACGGTCTTCGCACCCGCCCTGCACGCCATACGGCCACGCTGACGCCGTGGACACCCCCCGTGCTACCGTCCCCGGCATGGCCCGGGTGCTCGTCGTCGAGGACGACCGCGACATCGCCGACAGCCTCGAGCTCTTCCTCCGAAGCGACGGACACCGGACCGACCGCGCCCACGACGGGCGCCGCGCGCTGGAGCTGGTCCAGAC
>JAGXHO010000122.1 GCA_024636105.1 Trueperaceae bacterium
ACCCAGCCTTCGGGTAGCCCGGCGCGCACGCGCTTGAGGCCGGTTTCGGTGGCGACCATCCAGCCCTTCAACTCTGCGCGTTCGGCATCCGGTCCGCGACCGCGTGGCCCACCGCCTGCATCAGGTGCGTCTTCCCCAAACCCGAGTCGCCGTAGAGGAACAGCGGGTTGTACGCGCGGCCCGGGGCCTCGGCGACCGCCAGAGCGGCCGCGTGGGCGAGGTTGTTGTTCGGACCCACGACGAAGTTGCCGAAGACGTACTTGGGGTTGAAGCGCGGCCGGTCGACCCCGGGAGCGGCCGCGCTCCCGGTCGGCGCGGCCGGCTGGCTGAACAGGTCGGCCTGTTCGGAGGGGGCGAACGAGACGACCTGGAAGCCGATCTTGGGGCTCGGCGCCCCGAGGTCGCGCAACGCTTGCTCGAGCACCTCACCGAAGTGGTTCTTGATCCAGTCGCGAGCGAACGAGTGCGGCACACCGAGCTGGAACACGCCACCGTCGATCCCGAGGGGCCGGACCTGCTTGAACCAGGTGCGGAACTCGGTCTCGCTGATCTGGCCACGGACGTAGTCGAGTACGTCGTCCCAGATGGCGTGGTCGCGGCTGAGCATGAACCGGTCCTCCCTCGCGCGGCGGCGCGTGCCGACGCTCGACCATCCGCGCGAAGCGCGTGCAGGACGGCGTTCGTACTGCCCGTAGGACCGGTGGACGGTGCTGCGGGACGGCAGTCTACCAGGCTTCTCCTGGGACGCGTGGGGTGCGCGTCGCCAAGGGGTAGCGCCGGGGATGAACGTCCGTCCGGCGATGCCGACGAACCGCGTTCCGTACCCAAATACGGCCCGGCGGCCGGCAGCGCTTCGTGGTACGTTCCGCCATCCGAAACCGGGACGAGTCCGGCCGATCGGCGTCCAGCGGTCGGGGCCAGGAGATGTCTGCATGGGTACGCCGCGTCCGCGCTTGCCCCACGAGACCGACAGGCTCTTCTTGACCGATGGCGGCACCGAGACCTGGTTGATCCACGAGCGGGGCTTGGACCTCCCGAACTTCAGCTCCTTCCACCTTCTGAAGGACCGAAAGGCGACCGAGGTAATCCGAACGTACTACCGGGCCTTCGCGGCGATCGCCGTCGAACACGGGACGGCCTTCATCTTCGACAGCCTGACCTATCGGGCCAGTCGCGATTGGGGTGGGCTCCTAGGCTACTCGCACGAGGCATTGGAAGACGCGAACCATGCCAGCTTGGCGCTGTACCGCGAGGTGGCGTCGGACGTCGGCCTGGCCGGCGGCGACGTCGTGATTAGTGGGTGCATCGGCCCGAAGGGCGATGCGTACGAGAGGAACGAGGCACTGTCCGCAGACGGCGCCGAGGCATACCACCACGCCCAGATCGAGACCTTCCGGAAGGCAGACGCCGACGTCGTGACGGCGCTCTCGCTCAACTCGAGCCAGGAGGCGATCGGCATCGCGCGCGCGGCCCGGTCGGTGGGACTACCGGTGGCCATCTCGTTCATCGTCGAGAAGAGTCACCACCTGCAGAGCGGCGAGAGCCTGCGCGCGGCGATCGAGACGGTGGACCAGGCGACGGACCGCTGCGTCGCCTACTACATGGTCAACTGCGCGCATCCGCTGGATTTCGGTCCGGCCCTCGCGAACGAGCCGTGGGCCGCGCGGGTCCATGGCGTGCGGGCGAACGCGTCGAAACACGACCATGAGTACCTGAGCCAGCTGGGGCATCTCGACGAGGGGGACCCCGACGAGTTGGCCGGGCAGTACGCGGACCTGAAGGCACGGTTCCCCCACATGAACGTCTTCGGCGGCTGTTGTGGCACCGACTTCCGCCACGTCCGGAAGATCAGCGACGCCCTCCGCACCATCTGATCGGCGCGTCCTTGGCCCGTCGCTCGCCTCGGAAGCGGCATGGCGTCCCCGGAAGCCGGTCCAGCACGGCGCACGTGCTACGCTCCGGGTTCCCGGCCGCGGCTGGGGGAAGGGGTCGGCCGGTGCGCTCGAGCTTCGACGTGGTGGTGGTGGGCGGCGGGCACGCCGGGATCGAGGCGGCGTTGGCTGCCTCGAGGCTGGGTGCGCGCGTCGCTCTGGCGCTGCCGAATCCCGACACCCTCGGACGGATGCCGTGCAACCCGGCGATCGGGGGACCTGGGAAGTCGCAGCTCGTGTTCGAGCTGCACGCCTTGGGTGGCGAGATGGGACGCTTGGCGGACGCCACGGCGATCCACGGGCGCATGCTCAACGCCTCCAAGGGCCCGGCCGTTCGGTCGCTCCGTCTCCAGAACGAGCGCGACGGGTACGCGGCGGCGGCGCGCGACGTGGTGGAGCGGGCGCCTGGTGTAACGCTGGTCCGAGGCGAGGTCGCCTCGCTCTCCACCTCCGGCGACGGTCCGGCGCTGCGCGTGTCGGGGGTGGCGCTCGTCGACGGCCGCACGTTGTCCGCCCCGAGCGTGGTGTTGTGCACGGGAACGTTCCTGCGAGGGATCGTCTGGTACGGACGGCGCAACCGCGAGGCGGGACGCCAGGGCGAGCCGCCGGCGCGCCACCTGTCGGCATCGCTCGTGGCGACGGGGCACGCGTTGATGCGCTTCAAGACCGGCACGCCGCCCCGGGTGCGCGCCTCGTCGGTCGACTTCGGCGTGCTGGACGAGATTCCGTCCGACGACCCGCCGGCTTCGTTCAGCGGCGTCCCGGGGCCACGGGTCTTGGAGAGCCCCACGTGGACGACGCGGACGACGGCCGAGACCCATCGGCTCATCCAGGAGAACCTCGGCGCGTCGGCCATGTACGGCGGCGACATCGACGGGCGTGGACCGCGCTACTGCCCGTCGATCGAGGACAAGGTCGTGCGCTTCGCGGACAAGGACCACCACGTGCTGTTCGTCGAACCGGACGGCGTCGACACCAGCGAGGTCTACCTGCAAGGCTTCTCCAGTTCGATGCCCCCGGAGCTGCAGGACCGGATGGTGCGAACGCTGCCGGGCTTCGCTCGGGCCGAGATCCAGCGCTACGCCTACGCCGTCGAGTACGACGCCCTCGACCCGACGCAGCTCGAGGTCACCTTGATGTCCAAGGTGCTCCCGGGGCTGTTCACGGCGGGGCAGATCAACGGCACCTCGGGGTACGAGGAGGCGGCCGCCCAAGGGCTCGTCGCTGGCGTGAACGCGGCGCGGCGCGCCGCCGGGATGCCGTCGGTGACCGTGCGTCGCGATCAGGGGTACTTGGGGGTGTTGCTCGACGACCTGGTGCGATGGGGGATCGACGAGCCGTACCGCATGCTGACCTCGCGGAACGAGTACCGGCTGCTGCATCGCCAGGACAACGCGGAGGCCCGACTGTCGGCCGTTGGCCACGCGTGGGGGCTCGTCGACGACGCGCGCCACGCGCGGGTCGAGGCGAGCGCCGTGCGCGTCGACGCCGAAGTCGTGCGGCTCGGGCGCGCGCGCGATGGCGCCGATCTGGCGGCCACGGTGCTCTGCCGGCCGGACGAGAGCTACGCGAAGGTCGTCGCGCGCTTCGGGCCGCCGGCGGCACCCCTCTCCGCGGCGGAGGAGGCACGCGTCGAGGTGCTCGTGCGCTACGCGGGCTACATCGAACGGAGCCGCAAGGAGCTCGACGCGAGGGCGCGGTACGAGGCTTGGTCGCTCGCCGGTGTGGCCTTCGAGCGCGTTCCCAGCCTCTCGGGCGAGGGGCGCGGCGCGCTGGAGTCGGCGCGCCCCGCGACGCTGGGCGCGGCCCAACGGCTGCGTGGGATGCGGGATTCCGATGTCACCGCCCTCCTCGTGTACCTGAAGACGCGGCGGGATGTTCCACGTGAAACAGCCGCCTGACGACGCGCCGCACGGCGCAGGTGATACGTCCGGATCGCGCGTCGACGACGCCGGGCACGGCGGGGACGGCGGCCTCCACGACGAGCGGGACGCATCCGGCTTCGCGGCCACTGGCCACGCGGACGCCGCGTTGGTCGTGTACCGGGAACAGCTCGCGCGGTTCCGGCGCACCCTCGACCTGATGTCGGACCGAGGGTACGCCGAGCTCGAGGCGAAGATGGCGGAGGCCGAGCGGTACGCGGTCGCGATCGCTCGGCATGCGCCGGTGGGTGGGGCGGTCCTGGACCTGGGTACCGGCGCCGGGCTGCCCGGCGTCGTGGTCGCCGCTCGGTTGGCACCGAGAACGGTGTGGTGGGTCGAACGGCGGCGACGACGGGCGGCGTTCCTCGACCAGATGGCCGCGCATGCCGGCCTGAGCGCGGTTCGGGTGGCGGCGATGGACGTGCGTGCCCTCGGCGTGGACCGAACCGGCGGCGTGTCCGCGGTGACGGCGCAGGCGGTCGCCGTGCTCGACCAGGTGGCGACCCTCACGCGGCATCTGTGGGCCGACGACGTGCTGCTCGTGAGCCGGAAGGGCGCCGGTTGGGAGGGCGAGGTCGAGGCGCTTCGTGCGGCCGCCACCGGGTGGGGCGCCCACCGGACCTCGGTCGTGGTCGCAGTGGTCGGGACGGAAGCGCTGGGGTCGGGTGGTACCTTGGTCGCCGTGCGCGTTTCGGGAGGTTCGGCGTGCCCACCATCGGCGTGATCAACCAGAAGGGTGGTGTCGGGAAGACGACGACCGCCGTCAACCTCGCGGCCGCGCTCGCCGAGCGGCGGCGCGTGCTGCTCGTCGATCTCGATCCGCAGGCGAACGCGACGAGCGGTCTGGGCGTGGAAGACGTCGACGTCAGCGTCTACGACGTTCTGGTCGGGCGAGCGTCGGCGCGCGGTGCGGTTCGGCGAACGCGCCACGGTGAGCTGCACGTGCTGCCGGCGACGGCGGAGCTCGCGGGTGCGGCGCTGGAGCTGGACGCCTCGACCGACGATCTCAAGCTGCTCGCCAAGGCTCTGATCGGGGTGCGGCCGAACTACGACTTCGTGATCCTGGACGCGCCACCCTCCTTCGGTGCGCTGACGCTGAACGTGCTAGCGGCCTCGGATCGGTTGATCGTGCCGGTCCAGTGCGAGTACTACGCGCTGGAGGGGATCGCGGGGATGATGGACACGGTCGAGCGGGTGCGGGGGTCCTTGAACCGCGACGTGAGCGTCTTGGGGTTGTTGTTGACGATGGCGGACCAACGGACGAACCTGTCGCAACAGGTGGAGGCGAACGTGCGCACGCACTTCGGGACACTGGTGTTCCGTGCGGTCATCCCACGGACGGTGCGGCTGGCGGAAGCCCCTTCGCATGGATTGCCGATCTTCGCCTACGCGCCGGCGTCGAGTGGGGCGACGGCGTACACCGCTCTCGCGGAGGAGGTGATCGAACGTGTCAGCCAAGGCTAGAGGTCTGGGGCGCGGCCTCGATGCGCTGTTGCCGCGACCCGAGAGCGGCGGCGTCCGGCAGCTCGCGTTGTCGGAGTTGCGCGTGTCGGCGCTGCAGCCGCGCAAGCGGTTCGACGAGGAGGCGATCGCGGAGCTGTCGGCATCGATCGCCGAGAAGGGCGTCCTGCAACCGTTGCTCGTCCGCAGGGTCGACGATGGCTTCGAGATCGTCGCAGGCGAGCGCCGCTTCCGTGCCGCGGAGCGCGCTGGGCTGAGCTCGGTGCCCGTCTTGGTGCGGGAGTTGACGGATCGACAGACGCTCGAGATCGCCATCATCGAGAACCTGCAGCGCGAGGACTTGGACGACCTCGAAGAGGCCGATGCCTTCCGTCAGCTGCTCGGGTTCGGGCTGACTCAGGAGGAGGTCGCCAAGGCGGTGGGCAAGAGCCGGTCGGCGGTGGCGAACACGCTGAGGCTGTTGACGTTGCCGGTGGGTGCCCGCGACGCACTCGCGGAGCGCGCCATCACGGCGGGGCATGCGCGCGCGATTCTGGCACAGCCGGCGGAAGACCGCGACTGGGCGCTTCAACAGATCGTCGCCAAGGGCCTCTCGGTGCGGGACGCCGAGGGGATGAAGCGCCCGACCGGTAGGTCGGGGCGCCGCAGCGCGGATCGCGACCACCGCTACACCGACCTCGCGGCGGACTTGACGCGGTTCGCCGGAACGCGCGTGAAGGTGCTCGGCGGCACGCGCGGGCGCATCGAACTGCATTTCCACGATGAGGACGAGCTCCACCGCTTGCTCGAGCTGCTCGGGTACGAGGGCTGATCGTTCGCACGGCGCGACGGCAGGGACGCGCCGGGGTGGTCGCGGGTTCGCCCTGTTTCACGTGGAACAGTGGTCGCCGAAGCGCCGCGCCCCCACACCGATCGGGACCCCGCGGATCCCGCGCGCGAGTCGCGGATTGGGCGCCCCCGCTTCGAGAAGGCGCACGCCCGCCTGGTAGCATGCCGCGTTCCGGCCAGAGCGTCGCGCGCCCAGGCCTTGCTTCCGCAACCGCCGCGCCCCGCCCCGGGCCCCCGATGGAGGATCTCATGAAGGCACCCATGCACGTCGCCGTCACCGGCGCCGCCGGTCAGATCGGCTACGCCCTGTTGTTCCGGATCGCGGCCGGCGATCTGCTCGGCAGAGATCAGCCCGTCGTGCTGCATCTGCTCGAGGTCACGCCGGCCCTCAAGGCGCTCAAGGGCGTCGAGATGGAGCTCCTCGACGGCGCGTTCCCGCTCCTGCGCGGGATCGTCACGACCGACGACGCCCGCGTCGCGTTCGATGGCGTGGACGTCGCGATGCTCGTCGGCGCGCGGCCCCGTGGCCCAGGCATGGAGCGCAAGGATCTGCTCGAGGCGAACGCCGCGATCTTCTCGGTGCAAGGTCGCGCGCTCAACGACCACGCCAAGCGCACCGTCAAGGTCCTGGTCGTCGGCAATCCGGCGAACACGAACGCCCTGATCGCCATGCGCAACGCGCCCGACCTCGGGCCGGCGAACTTCTCCGCGATGACGCGCCTCGACCACAACCGTGCGATCAGCCAGCTCGCGGTCAAGACGGGCGCCGACAACGTCGACGTCAAGCGCGTGATCATCTGGGGCAACCACTCGAACACGCAAGTGCCCGACTTGGCGCACGCGATGGTGGATGGCCGGCCGGCTCTCGGCCTCGTCGAGCACGAATGGGTCGATGCGGTCTTCGTCCCCACGGTGCAGAAGCGTGGCGCCGAGGTCATCGAAGCGCGCGGCGCTTCGAGCGCCGCCTCCGCCGCTGCGGCCGCGATCGATCACGTGCACGACTGGGTGCTTGGCACGCCCGAAGGCGATTGGGTGAGCATGGCGATCCCGAGCGAAGGCTGGTACGACGTCGAGCCGGGCCTCATCTACTCGTTCCCCGTCACGGTGCACGACGGCGTCGTGCGGGTCGTCGAGGGCCTGCCGATCGGGGAGAGCGTGCGCTTCCGGATGCAGGCGACGGAGAAGGAGTTGCGCGAGGAGCGCGACGCGGTCGCCCACCTCCTCGGCTGACGCGCTCGACTCGGGCGCGCGAGCGGCCCGGATCGAGCCGCGCAGCCCCGCGAAGGCGCGCGCATCCGCACGGATGCGCGCGTCTTCGCGGGCTTGCGGGGTTCGCTTGCGGGGTTCGCTCGCGGGGCATCGAGCGACCGGTTCGCCGCGGGCCTTTCGCGGTGCGTTGGGGCGTGGGAACTCGGAACGGTTCCGACAAATGCTACGCTTTGCGCAAGAGAGGGTCGATACCGACCCGTAGGAGGACGATGCCGGACGAGCGAACCACGGATCCCAGGTTAGCGCTGCCAACGAGCGAGGCGGCGGCCGCGGTTCCGATGGACTCCGAGCAGGTACGTGAGGTGTTGCGTGCGTGCGGTTTGCGGTACAGCCGACCGCGCGAAGCGATCCTCGCCTACATGGGCGGTGGAGGCCGCCACGAGAGCGCGGAGTCGCTGTACCAGGCGCTGCGCGATCGCGGTGAGGACCTCAGCTTGTCGACGGTGTACCTGAACCTCGGTGTGCTCGTCGGTGCGGGCTTGCTGCGCGAGTTCGTGGGCACGCGCGGCGAGTCGCTCTACGACGGCAACGTCGAGCCCCATTACCACCTGATCTGCGGCGATACGGGTGAGGTCGTCGACGTCCCGCCGCCGACGATCGAAGGGCGGCCGCTGGGGGCGTTCCTCAAGGCGTACGTCGAACGAGTCACCGGCTGGCAGGTCGAAGAGGCGCGGCTCAGCCTGCGTGGCCGGCCGCGCGGAAGCGTGCCGGGGATGGCGTTCGAGCGCGGCTCCGAGGGCGAGCCGCTGAACGACTAGAGCGCGCCGACGGCGGTCTCGGCGCGCGGCGCGCTGGGATGCACGAGTGAGGGCCGCCCGAATGGGCGGCCCTCATCACGTTCTTGCGAGTGCGTTAGGTCAGTTGGACGGGGGCAGGATGACCGCGTCGATGACGTGGACCACACCGTTGCCGGCTTCGAGATCGACCGTGGTCACGGTGGCGACGTCGTTGATCATGACCATACCGTCGACGACGGTGACGCTGATCGTGGCGCCGTTGAGGGTCTCGACGACCGCGGTGCCGTTACCGGCTTCGACGGCGGCGAGGACGTCGGCGGCCATGAGCTTGCCGGCGACCACGTGGTAGGTGAGGATCGAGGCGAGGTCGGGGCTGGCCAGGAGCTCTTCGGCGGTGATGCCGAGGGCTTCGAGGGCCGCAGCGAACGCGTCGTTCGTCGGGGCGAACACGGTGAACGGGCCTTCGCCGCTCAGGGCGCCGGCGAGGTCGGCCTGGACGACCGCCGCGACGAGGGTCGAGAAGTCGTCGCTGCTGGTGGCGACGTCGACGACGGTAGCGGGCATCATGGTGTGGCCGTCGGCGTTGACGGTGCCGGCAACGAGGCCGAATGCGAGAGCGAGGGCGATCAGAGTGCGCTTCATGGTGTTCTCCTTAAGTGGCTGCCTCCCCGCGGTGCCGGGAGGGGTCGATGGCGCGGCGTTGCGTGCCGTCGACCAACGAGGACCAAGGTATCCGTCCAAGGTATGTCGAATGTTTGTCTAGCCTACGTTTGTGCGTAGGGCAGCCTTCATCGAGGGGGAAAGGTCGTCGGGCGCGCGTCGATGCGCGGTCCGTGCAGCGGCGCGCGGCATGCGCGCCCACGAAACCCTCATCCACGGTCGTCCGTGCGGCCGGATCGACGCCGCACGAGACCGGGCGCTGCGGGCTCGACCCGGCCGACGGACCGGTCGGCGCCCCGCACCGGCGGGACGTTCGCCCCTTGCATTCCATGCTCCGGTCCATGTTCGCCGCCCGACACCGGTTCGCCAAACGGCGTGCGAAGGTTAATGGGAAGCGCCTATATTCAATGGCGCTGGGAAAGAGCAAGCAATGACCCAAACGCGAAATCACCTACAGCGGTTTTTCGGAACCGCAACTAAAGCCGCGCTCATGGGTATCGCGCTGGGCGCCGCGGCGCTGACGACCACCGCCGCCGCCCAGAACGACGTGAACCTGGAGCTCGAACTCGTGACCGAGGGCCTGACGGCGCCGGTCGCGCTCGTGACGCCGCCGGACGACGATCGCCGCTTCGTCGTCGAGCAGACCGGCTTGGTCTGGATCCTTGGCGAGGACGGCACCCCGCTCGAGACGCCCTTCCTGGACGTCCGCGACCGCCTGGTGCAGTTCCGCTCCGGCTTCGATGAGCGTGGGCTCCTGAGCCTCGCCTTCCACCCGGACTACGCGGACAACGGCCGCTTCTTCGTGTACTACAGCGCGCCGCTGCACGCGAACTCGCTCGCCGCGCTCAATCACACGGCCCACGTGTCGGAGTTCCACGTCTCGGACACCGACCCCAACCGGGCCGATCCGGATAGCGAGCGCGTCGTCTTGGCGCTCGACGAGCCCGCCTTCAACCACAACGGCGGCAAGGTCGCCTTCGGTCCCGACGGCTACCTCTACATCGCCTTCGGCGACGGCGGCAACTCGAACGACAACGGCCCCTTCCATCCCCCGATGGGCAACGGCCAGGACGTCACCACGCTCCTGGGGACGATCCTGCGCATCGACGTGAACGGCGACGACGGCCGCGGCTACGCGGTCCCCGCGGACAACCCCTTCGTCGGCGACGTGGAGCTTCCCGAGGATTACGAGTGGTCCGGCCTGGCGTCCAACCAGGGCGCGCGCGACGAGATCTACGTCTGGGGCGTTCGCAACCCCTTCCGGTTCTCCTTCGATCGCGACAACGGCGACCTGTGGATCGGCGACGTCGGTCAGGGCTACATGGAAGAGCACAACCGCGTCACGGGCCCCGGCAACCTCGGTTGGCGCATCATGGAAGGCACCACGTACTTCAACCTCGAGTCGACCCGCGAGCCGCTCGACGACGGCCCGACCACCCGCCCGATGGGCGAAGAACTGGTCCTCCCCGTGCTGACGTACCTCCACATGGGCACCGAGCTCGACGGCGCCCGGGGCATCTCGACCACGGGCGGCTACGTCTACCGCGGCGACGCCATCCCCGAGCTCGAGGGCCATTACGTCTTCGGCGACTGGAGCCAGAGCTTCTCGGCGCCCGGCGGCAAGCTGTTCGTCGGAGCCGAGCAAGACGACGGCACCTGGGAGTTCGTCCTCGACCAGCAGCTCGACGTGTTCGTGCTCGCCTTCGGTCAGGACGCGGACGGCGAGTTGTACGTCCTGACGACCGGCGGCAACGCCCCGCAGGGCGACACCGGCCGCATCTGGAAGATCGTCGCGGGGAACTGAGCCCGAACCCGTAGACGCCCGCACGGCCCTACGTCCAACCCGGGGCGGAGCGACGCACGTCGCTCCGCCCCGCGTCACGGGCGCGCCCACCGCGACGCCCCGATCCATCCAGGAGGATCTCGATGCACATCCGAACCCGCACGCTTCTCTTCGCCACGGCCGCGCTCGTGCTGGCCCTGCCGCTGGCGGCCTCCGCCGCCGAAGGTGCGCGCTCCCTGACGATCGGCACCGAGCAGGTCGCCGAGGGCGCGGCCGTCTACGACCGCTCGTGCGCCGAGTGCCACGGCGACGCCCTCGAGGGCCTCGCGCACTTCCCGGCGCTGGTCGGCGGCAGGTTCCAGGACACGTGGGGCGATCGCCGCGTGGGCGACCTGCACACGTACGTCGCCGAGCAGATGCCGCTCAGCGCCCCAGGCACCCTGTCGGACGAGGCGTACGCCGCGGTCGTCGCGCACCTCCTCGAGCGCAACGGCTTCGAGCCGGGCGATGAGCCCTTCGACCCCTCCGACGAGGCGGTGCTGGAGCTCGAGCTGACCTTCCCCGATTGAGCGCGACCGCCTCGATGGTGAAGTCGGGATCGGCCGCGGCCCTCAGCCGCGGCCGATCTTCGTGGGCGCAGGACGCCCCGCGCTGAACGCAGTGGTCATCCGTCGATCAGCTCAAGGAAGGCGCCCACCAGCGCGGGATCGAAGTGGCGGCCGGACTCCTCGCGGAGGTGCGCCAGAACGCGCTCGCGCGGCCACGCCGATCGGTACGGCCGGTCGCTGCTGAGCGCGTCGTAGACGTCGACGACGGCGAAGATTCGCGCGGCGAGCGGGATCGTCTCGCCAGCGAGGCCGCGCGGGTAACCGGTCCCGTCCCAGCGCTCGTGGTGGCCGTACGGGATGTCCAGCGCGTCGCGCAGGAACGGCGTGCCCGAGAGCAGCTGGCGGGCGAGCCCCGGGTGCTGTTTCATCACGGCCCACTCCGCGGCGTCGAGCGGACCGGGCTTGGAGAGGATGGCGTCGGGCACGCCCATCTTGCCGATGTCGTGCAGGAGCGCACCGCGCCGGATGTGCTCGATGTCGGCTTCGGGCACGCCGAGGCGCTCGGCGAGACGCACGGCCAGGTCGGTCACCCGCCGGCTGTGGCCCTGCGTCTCCTCGTCGCGCAGGTCGAGGGCGGCCGCCCAGCCCTCGATCGTCGTGTCGTAGGCCTCGACGAGCTGTCGGTTCGTGGCGCGCAGCGCGGTGGCTGTGGCGGCCTGATCGATGGCGATCGCGATCTGATCGCCGAAGGCTTCCAGGTCGGCCGCCCACTCGGCGCCGCGCTTCGCGGGGGCGCGGTGGAAGACCTCCAGGACCCCGTGGAACTCCCCGTGCGCTCGGAGCGGGGCGGCGTCGTACGCCTCGACGCCTTCGTCCTCGATCAGTCGCGCACGCGCGAAGCGCTTGCGGAGGCGGTCGCGGCCGTCGATCGACACGGGCCCATCGTCTTCGGTCATGCCGCCCACGACGCCTTCGCCTATGGGCACGCTGGCGGCGGCGCTGGACGCGGTCCGGAAACCGGCGCTCGCCGCAGGGCGCAGCACGCGCGCGTCGTCGTCGCGCACGAGCACGCACGCGGCGTCCACGCCGAGCCGCTGCACGACCTGCCGCACCGAGAGGTCGAGGGTCGTGCCCAAAGCTTGACCGCTCGTGATCGCCCGGTCGATCCGGTGGAGCGACGAGAGCTGGTCGAGGCGGTGCGCCAGGCGCGCTTCGGACGCGGCCAGAACCTCACGGCTGCGCTCTTCGCGCGTCCACAGGTCGTGGTTGTGCCAGAGCAGGCCCAACAGGCTCGCCGCCAGCCGCAGCGCCATCGTGGTCTCGCCGACGAAGGCGCGCGGCTCGCGACCGAGCACCTCGAACACCCCGAGGACCGTTCCGTCGACCTCCACGGGAACGGCGACGACGGTCCGGGGGTGCCCGTCGTTCTCGCGCCCGCGCGGCTCGTCCTCGATGGCCACCATTTCGCGCCCCGTCGCGAGGGCGCGTGCGACCGCATCGGCGGCGGC
>JAGXHO010000014.1 GCA_024636105.1 Trueperaceae bacterium
CAGGTGGGCGTTGAGCTCGCGCGCGCTCTCCAGGTCGACGCCGAACGGCTTCTCGACGACCAGCCGGCGGAACCCCGCTCGCTCGGCGGCGAGGCCCGCGTCGGCGAGGCCGGCAGCGATCGGCGCGTACGTCTCGGGGGGCGTTGCCGTGTAGTAGACGTGGTCGGCGAGCCCGAGCGCATCGAGCCGCTCCGCGAGCCGAGCGAAGGCCTCGGGCGCTTCGTAATCGCCGCGCACGTAGTGCACGCGCTCGGTGAGGGCCGCCCAGGCGTCGGGCTCGAGGTCGTCGACGTAGCTCTCGGCGGCCGCCGTGAGGCGCTCGCGCAGGGCCACGTCGTCCAGGTCGGAGCGCCCGAAGCCGACGACCACGGTGTCGGGGTGCAGCGCGCCGCGGACGGCGAGCGCGTAGAGGGCAGGGAGCAGTTTGCGGGCGGCGAGGTCGCCGGTGACGCCGAAGATGACGATGGCGCACGGAGCGGAGGGGTCGGAGGCGCGGTCGGGCACGCCTGACGCTAGCACCCGACGACCATCGGCGGCGTCGACGACCGTCGGCGGCGCGCAGGGCACGTGGTAGATTCGCCCGTTCGGCGGCGGCGCGGCCGCCGCCGCGCCGGAGGCACCTGTGCAGACCACCGATCCCATCCCCGCCGCGCTCGAGCGCCTGCTTCGCGGTGCCGAACACGTCGTCCCGGCGGGCGAGCTGGAGGCCAAGCTGCGGCGCGCTGCCGCGGAGGGGCGCCGGTTGCGCGTCAAGCTCGGCGTCGACCCGTCGTCCTCCGACCTCCACGTGGGCCACGCGGTGGTGCTTCGGAAGCTGCGCCAGTTCCAGGACCTCGGTCACCTCGTGGTGCTGATCGTCGGCGACTTCACCGCCACGATCGGCGACCCGTCGGGCAAGTCCAAGACGCGTCCCCAATTGACCCTCGATCAGACCCGCGCCCACGGCGCGACGTACGTCGCGCAAGCGGCGAAGGTCCTCGATCCCGACCCGGAGCGGCTCGAGATCCGCCACAACTCCGAGTGGCTCGAGGGCCTCGGGTTCGGCGAGCTCGTGCGCCTCGCGAGCACCTACACGGTCGCGCGCATGCTCGAGCGCGACGACTTCACCAAGCGCTACCGCGAAGGCACGCCCATCAGCGTCCACGAGTTCCTGTACCCGCTCGCGCAGGCCTACGACTCGGTCGCGATCCATGCGGACGTCGAGCTCGGCGGCACCGACCAGCTGTTCAACCTGTTGGTCGGGCGCGACGTCCAGCGCGCGTACGGCATGGAGGCGCAGGTGGCGCTTACGGTGCCGCTCCTCGAGGGCACCGACGGCGTCGAGAAGATGTCCAAGTCGCTGGGCAACTACATCGGGATCGCCGAGCCGCCCGAGGTGATGTTCACCAAGGCGATGCAGGTGCCGGATGCGCTGCTCGTCAAGTACGCGACGCTGTGCAGCGACCTCGACGTCGAGGTCCTCGCGGGCGAGCTCGACGCCGATCCGGTCGGCGCGCACCGTGCGTTCGCGCGCGAGCTCGTCCGGCAGTACCACGGTGCGGAGCCGGTGGCCGCCGCCGAGCGCCGCTACGAGGACGTCGCGCGCGGCGGGATGCCCGCCGAGATCGCCGAGTTCGGCCTGGACGCCGGGCTCGCCCCCGACGGCGTGATCGAGGCCGCAGCGCTCGCCGTGGCGGTCGGATTCACGAAGAGCAAGGGCGAGGCGCGGCGGCTCATCGACAACCGCGGCCTCAAGGTCGACGGCGCCGCCCTCGGCGACCGGACCGCGACGCTCGACGTGCGCGGCGCGGGCGCCCTGGTGCTTCAGGCCGGCAAGAACGCGTTCGTGCGGGTGATCTGGCGGGGGTGAGGGACCGGCGTCCTCAGATCGCGAGCACCTGGGCGATCTCGACGAGCTCCCAGTCGATCTCCTTGGCGTTCTCCCAGACCGCCTGCAGCGGCACCGTCGTGGTGCCGCGCTTGTCGACCCCGACCATGACGCCGCTCACGCCGCTCAGCAGGGTCCGGACGGCGGTGAAGCCGAGGCGCGAGGCCAGCACCCGGTCGCGCGTGCTGGGCGTGCCACCGCGCTGGATGTGGCCCAGGATCGAGGTGCGCGCCTCGTACCCGGCGCGCTCCGAGAGCACCCGTTGCAGCGCCATCGCGCCCCCCTCGAGCGCCCCCTCGGCGACCACGACCACCGAGGAGGACTTGCCGCGCCGCTGCGCTGCGGCGAGCGCGTCGGCTACCTTGGCCACGTCGCTCGGGACCTCCGGGATGAGGATCGCCTCCGCTCCGCCCGCGACGCCGACGTAGAGGGCGATGGAGCCGCTGTGGCGGCCCATCACCTCGACCAGGAACAGCCGGTCGTGGCTCGCCGCCGTGTCGCGCAGGCGGTCGACCGCGTCGAGAGCGACGTTGATGGCCGTGTTGAAGCCGATCGACACGTCGGTGCCGTAGATGTCGTTGTCGATCGTGCCCGGGATCCCGATGACGGCGACGCCGTGCTCCTCGTGGATCTTCGCGGCGCCGCGGTACGAGCCATCGCCGCCGATGACGGCCAGGGCGTCGATGCCGTGGGCTCGGAGCTGGGCGGCCGCCTCGGAGCGCCCCTCCGGGGTGTAGAAGGCTTGGCAGCGCGCGGTGCGGAGGATCGTGCCGCCGCGCTGGATGATGTTGGCGACGCTTCGCGGGCCCATCTCGACGATGTCGCCGTCGATCAGGCCCTGGTAGCCGCGGTAGATGCCGGAGACGCGGATGCCGGCGTGGACGGCCGTGCGCACAACGGCGCGGATGGCGGCGTTCATGCCGGGCGCGTCGCCGCCGGAGGTGAGGACGCCGAGGTGTTGCATCGCCGGCCACGATAGCAAAGCGGCCTCGCTGCCCGCGGGGACGGGCGTCTGCCGCCGCCCGCCGTGTGGCTCGCAGCGGGTGCCGGTGCCCCGACGCCGGTCACCGGGGCTACCGTCCTGGTGCCCTTGTGCGACCATGGTTCATGGTCGTCACCTGCTTGCCGTCCCCACCGCCGGAGCGTCGCCTCGCCCTCGTCCCCGCCGCGATCGAGAAGCTCGTCAAGCTCGGTCACACGGTTCGCCTACCGACCGGGTACGGCGCCCCGATCCACCTCAGCGACGCCGACCTGGAGCGCGCGGGCGCCGAGGTGGTGGCCGCCGATCGGGCGGCCGCGACGGCCGACACGGTGCTGGTCGTCGCGCCTCCCTCGCCGGAGGCGCTCGCCACGTTGAAGGTCGGTGCGACCGTCGTCGGCTTCCTCGACCCGTTCTTCTCGCTCCCGACGGTCCGGGCGCTCGCCGAGCGCAAGTTGCGCGCCCTGTGCGTCGAGCTGATGCCGCGCACGACGTACGCGCAGAAGATGGACGCGCTCTCGTCGCAGGCGAGCCTCGCCGGGTACGTCGCCGTGCTGGTCGCCGCGGAGCGCATCGACAAGGTGCTCCCGATGATGTCGACGCCGGCCGGCACGATCTCGCCGGCGCGGGTGTTCGTGCTCGGCGTCGGGGTCGCGGGCCTCCAGGCGATCGCCACCGCCAAGCGCCTCGGCGCCAGGGTCGACGCCTACGACACCCGCCCGGTCGTGGCCGAGCAGGTGCGCTCGCTCGGCGCCCGCTTCGTCGAGTTCGACCTCGGCGGCGAGCAGGGGCAGACCGCGCAAGGCTACGCGCAGGCGCTCAGCGACGAGCAACTGGCGCGCCAGCGCGAGCTGATGGCCAAGGTCGTCGCCCAGAGCGACGTCGTGATCACCACCGCCCAGGTCTTCGGCCGCGCGGCGCCACGGCTGCTGTCGGCGGCCGCGATCGCCGGCATGAAGCCCGGCTCGGTCGTCGTCGACCTCGCCGCCTCGACCGGCGGGAACGTGGAGGGGACGGTGGCCGGCGAAGAGGTCGTCACCCCCGAGGGCGTCCGCTTGATCGGGCTGCATCCCTTGCCCGCTTCGGTCGCCCGGGACGCGAGCGCCATGTACGCCGCCAACCTGGTCCACCTAATCGCGCACGCCTGGGTCGATGGTTCGCTGAAATCCACCGACGACGAGATCGTCGCCGGCGTGCTGCTGACCGACGACGGGGTCGTGCGCCACGACGCCGTTCGCGAACGCTTGGAGGCCCCGAAGTGAACCCGCTGCTGCTCTTCGTCTTCGTGCTCGCCGTCTACCTGGGGGTCTACCTGATCAACAAGGTCCCCTCGCAGCTGCACACCCCCCTCATGTCGGGCTCCAACGCGATCTCCGGGATCACCATCGTGGGGGCCATGATCGCCGCCGGCCACGAGGACGGCGGTCTGGTCGTCACCGTGCTCGGCACGATCGCGGTGGCCGCAGCGACGATCAACGTGATCGGTGGCTACCTGGTGACCGAACGGATGCTCGGCATGTTCAAGTCCGGCAAGGGGAACTGACGCCGTGGACGCGCTCCAGACCTTCGCGTACATCGGTGCATCGGTGCTGTTCATCGTCGGCCTCCAGATGCTGGGCAAGGCCGAGACGGCCAGGCGCGGCAACCGGATCTCGGCGCTCGGCATGCTCGTCGCGATCGTCGCGACGCTCTACTTCGAGGCCGGGCTCGACTTCACGTGGATCCTCGTCGGCCTCGTGGTGGGTGGGACGATCGGCGCCATCGCCGCCCGCCGCGTCCAGATGACCGGGATGCCCGAGATGGTGGCGCTGCTCAACGGTTCGGGCGGCCTCGCATCGCTCCTCGTCGGCTGGGCGGAGTACGCGCGCGCCGACGCCATCGAGCCGTTCCCCGCCTTCGCCATCGTGCTCACGGTGCTGATCGGCGGCCTGGCGGCGAGCGGATCGATCATCGCGTTCGCCAAGCTGAGCGGGCGCATGGACGGGAAGCCGCTCCTGTTCGCCGGCCAGAAGGCCGTCAACGCCGGCGTGCTGGGCCTGGCGCTCCTCGCCGGCGCCGTGCTCGTCGTCGATGCGGTGATGCCGGCCGGCTTACCCGCCGGGCTCGTGGTGTTCGCCTTCGCGGTGGTCGTCGTCGCTGCGCTCGTCCTGGGCGTGATGTCGGTCTTGCCGATCGGCGGCGCCGACATGCCGATCGTCGTGTCCCTCCTGAACAGCTACTCCGGCATCGCTGCCGCGGCGGCTGGCTTCGTGATCGACAACAACGTGCTGGTGGTCGCTGGTTCGCTCGTCGGCGCCTCGGGCCTGATCCTCACGCAGATCATGTGCAAGGCGATGAACCGCTCGCTGGCGAACGTGCTCTTCAGCGGCTTCGGTGCGACGGTCTCCGGTGGGGGCGCGGTCATGGAGGGCGAGGTCAAGCCGCTCACGCCCGACGACGCCTACTACATCCTCGAGGCGGCGAGCTCCGTCGTCGTGGTGCCCGGGTACGGCATGGCGGTCGCCCAGGCGCAGCACGCCGTCAAGGAGCTCGCGGACCAGTTGACCAAGGCGGGCGCCGAGGTGCGCTACGCCATCCACCCGGTCGCCGGCCGAATGCCCGGGCACATGAACGTGTTGCTCGCCGAGGCCAACGTGCCGTACGAGCAGCTGGTCGAGCCCGACGACGTCAACCCGACCATGGAGACGGTCGACGTGGCGATCGTGATCGGCGCGAACGACGTGGTGAACCCCGCCGCGAAGGAGGACCCGACCAGCCCGCTCTTCGGCATGCCGATCATCGAGGTCGACCGCGCGCGCACCTGTTTCGTCCTCAAGCGCTCGATGAACCCGGGGTTCTCCGGCGTCGACAACGCGCTGTTCCTCAAGGACAACACCCGCATGATCTTCGGCGACGCCAAGGCGACGCTCACCGCGATGGTGGCGGCGTTCAAGGAGGCGTGAGCACCCCCGCGTTGGTAGGCAAGAAACTTGACAAGGGTGGACTCAAGTCCTAGGCTGAGGCCATGGACGCGAACCGCCTTACCGAAACGACGCTGCAGCTGGTGGCGAGCGCGCAGCAGATCGCGCAGACACGCCACCACGGCCAGGTCGAGGCCCTGCACCTCGCGCGCGCGCTGCTCGCCGATGCCCAGCAACCTCCAGCGCGCGTCCTCCAGCGCGCCGGAGGCGACCTGCCTCAGGTCCATGCCGCGCTCGATGCGGCCCTGGCACGTTTGCCGCGCGTCGGTGGCGACGCACAGGCGTACGTAGCCGCCGACGTCGGGCGCGCCTTCGAAGAGGCCGAGCGCATCGCCGCGGCGTGGGGCGACGCGTTCGTCGCCGCCGACGCGCTGTTGGTCGCGGTCCGGCGTACGTCCGGGCCCGCGCTGGAGGCGCTCCCGGCGGCCGACGCGCTCGAAGCCGCCGCCAAGGAGGTGCGCTCCGGGGCGACGGTCGACTCGCGCACCGCCGAGTCGCGCTTCGAGGCGCTCGAGAAGTACGGCATCGACCTCACGCAGCGCGCCGTCGACGGAAAACTCGACCCGGTCATCGGGCGTGATGAGGAGATCCGCCGCGCGATCCAGATCTTGCTGCGCCGCACCAAGAACAACCCGGTGCTGATCGGCGAGCCCGGGGTCGGCAAGACCGCGATCGCCGAGGGCCTCGCCCAGCGCATCGTCAACAAGGACGTCCCCGAGGGGCTCCTCGGCAAGCGCGTGGTGCAGCTCGACATGGGGAGCCTGCTCGCGGGCGCCAAGTACCGCGGCGAGTTCGAGGAGCGGCTCAAGGGCGTGGTCGAGGAGACCACCCGCTCGGCCGGCGAGGTCGTGCTGTTCATCGACGAGCTGCACACGATCGTCGGGGCGGGGAAGGCCGAGGGGGCGGTGGATGCCGGCAACATGCTCAAGCCGGCGCTCGCGCGCGGCGAGCTGCGCATGATCGGTGCGACCACGCTCGACGAGTACCGCCAGATCGAGAAGGACGCCGCGCTCGAGCGCCGGTTCCAGCCGATCCTGGTCGACGAGCCATCGGTCGAGGAGACGGTCAGCATCTTGCGCGGGCTCAAGGAGAAGTACGAGGTCCACCACGGCGTCGCCATCACCGACCCGGCCGTGATCGCGGCGGCGACGTTCGCGCACCGCTACGTGAGCGATCGACGCCTGCCGGACTCGGCGATCGACCTGATCGACGAGGCCGCGAGCCGCATCCGGGTCCAGCTCGAGAGCCTCCCGGAGGAGATCGACGGCCAGCGGCGCCGCAAGCTCCAGCTCGAGGTCGAGCTCCAGGCCCTCAAGGCCGAGGCGGACGCCGAGTCCGGGCAGCGGCGCCTGCGCCTCGAAGAGGAGTTGCGCGCGCTGCAGGACCGCATGGACCTCGCGACCAGCGCCTGGGAGGCCGAGCGGCGTGATCTCGACGCGCTGCGCGCCGTTCAGGAAGAGCTCGACCGGGCGCGCACGGGCATCGAGAGCGCCGAGCGCGCGTACGACCTCGAGACCGCCGCCAAGCTCCGCTACGGCGAGCTGCCGCGGCTCGAGTCGGAGGTTCGGCGGCTCACCGAGAAGCTCGACGCGGCGACCTACGTGCGCCTCGAGGTCGGCGAAGACGAGATCGCGGCGGTCGTCAGCCGCGCGACCGGCATCCCCGTGGCGCGCCTCGTCGAGGGGGAGCGCGACAAGCTGCTGCGCCTCGAGGAGGAGCTGCACCGCCGCGTCGTCGGCCAGGATGAGGCGTTGACCGCCGTCGCCGACGCGATCCGGCGCGCGCGTGCCGGGCTCTCCGATCCCCAGCGTCCGGTGGGTTCGTTCATCTTCCTCGGGCCGACCGGCGTCGGGAAGACCGAGACCGCCAAGGCGCTGGCCGCGCTGCTGTTCGACGACGAGGAGCGGATGGTGCGCATCGACATGTCGGAGTACATGGAGAAGCACGCCGTCGCGCGGCTGATCGGGGCGCCGCCCGGGTACGTCGGCTTCGAGGAGGGCGGGCAGCTGACCGAGGCGGTGCGCCGGCAACCGTACGCCGTCCTCCTGTTCGACGAGATCGAGAAGGCGCACCCCGACGTCTTCAACGTCCTGCTGCAGCTCCTGGACGACGGGCGCCTGACCGACGCGCACGGTCGGACGGTCGACTTCCGCAACGTCGTCGTCATCATGACGAGCAACGTCGGCAGCCCCCAGATCCTCGAGGCGACGCGGGCGGGGCGCCCGTCCGAGGAGGTCCGTGCGGGCGTGCTCGCGCTGCTCCAGCAGCAGTTCCGCCCCGAGTTCCTCAACCGCGTCGACGACGTCATCGTCTTCCACGCGCTCGACGAAGCGCACGTGGCGCGGATCGCCGACCTCCAGCTCGACCGCCTGCGCGATCGCTTGGCCGAACGTCGCGTGCGGCTCGACGTGACGCCAGCGGCGCTCGCGCACCTGGCCCGGCTCGGCTTCGACCCCGTGTTCGGGGCGCGGCCGCTCAAGCGGGCCGTCCAGCACCGCCTCGAGACGCCGCTCGCGCGGCTCATCCTGGCCGGCGAGGTGCCCGACGGCGCCACGGTCGAAGTGACCCCGGGGGCGGACGGCTTCGCGTTCGACGTCCGCCCGGCCGAAGCCGCGCCCGTGGCCGCGACGAACTGAGCCCGAGCGCGCTCCGGACGCGTGATAGCGTGCGGGCGTGAGGACGCGCGGTGCCAGGAACGACGTGCTCGAGCCGGCCCACACGGCCCTGGCCGAGGGCCGCTACGAAGCTGCCTTCGCCATGCTCGAGGGTGCGGCGCGGCGCCACGGTACCCGCGCCGCGGGGGCGCGCTACTGGCTCCACCTCGCCGCCTGCTACGCGCTCTACGGCTCCGATGGGCTCGAGGGGGGGGTCCCGGCGCTGCGCGCCGCGATCGCTGCGGACCCGAACCTGGGCGACGACCCGCTGTACCAAGCGCTCTACTGGGAGTACGAGGCCTACCGTGGCGGTGCTTCCTCCGACGTCAAGCGTGGACTGCGCACCGGCGGCACGGCCGAGCCGCCGCCGGCGGCGGCGTACCACGCCGCGGCCGCGCTGTTGACCGTGGGCGCGGCGAAGAGCGCGCTGCGGCGCCTCGAGGCTCTGGATCCGGCGACGCTACCCGCCTACCTGGCTTGGCGGCACGCCTCGCTGGTCGGACAGGCGCAAGAAGAGATGGGCGAGTGGGCGCAGGCGGCCGAGGCGTACGCCTCGGCGGCGGCCGCTGCACCTGCCGGCGAGCGCGAACCCGAACGCCTCGCCTACGCGAGCTGCCTGCTCGAGCTCGGCCGCGCCGGCGAAGTCCTCGCCGTGCTCGACGAGGTCGACGAGAGCGGCCTCGACGACGCCGACCGAGCGATGATGCGCTACGTCGAAGGGCGCGCCCACCTCGACGCCGGCAACCCGAACCGCGCCCTGGGCCTGTTCGTCGAGGCGCGAGCGCTCGAGGACGGGGCCGAACCGGGCTTCTCGCTCGCGTACGCCACCGGGCAGGCGCTCGTGGCGCTGCAACGCTACGAGGCCGCCGTCGTGGCCCTGCGCGAAGCCATCGAGGCCGCGCCCGCCGATCATCGCGCCTACGCACAACACGAGGCGGCGGTTGCCCTGCTCGAGAGCGAGCGCTACGACGAGGCCGAAGAACTGCTCGAAGCGGTCGTGTCCGACCCGCAGTACCCGCACCGAGGCGAGGCGCTCGCCGACCTCGCCGACGTGCGTTTGCGCTCCGGAGACTTCGACGTGGCCCAGGCCCACGCCGAGCAGGCGCTCGAGCTCGGCGCGACCGCGCCCGCATGCCTCGTGCTCGGCGGGCTCGCCTTCGAGTACTTCCACCTCGACGAGGCGGTGCGCTGGTACGAGCAGGCGCTCGCCGCCAGCCAGGCGGGCGATCCCACCTGGGTGGCGGCCCACCAGATGCTCGCCGACGTCCACGCCCAGCGCGGCGAGGGGGCGGCCGAGCGGGTGCTGCGGCACGCAAGCGCGGCGCTCGAACATACCGACGCCGGCTCGGAGTGGCGCCTCCCGCTCGAACGGCACGTGGGGTGGGCGCGCGGGTTGCTCGGCGGCCACGACCGGGTCCTCAACTGATGCCGTCGGCCCCCCGCACCGGGCGGCGCTGACCCGTGGAGGGGCTCCGCCTGGCGGCCGCCCTGCGGCCGCTCCGCGAACGCCTGCCGAGCGAGCGGCTGCCGTGGCGCTTCCCGGACGCCGACACGCTCGTGTTGCCGCTCGTGCCGCGCGGTGCGCTGTGGGTCGATCTGCGCCTCCCGCGCCCGCGGCTCGCGCTCCGCGAGGAGGCGCCGCCGTCCGCGGGTCCCGCTTCTCCGTTCCAGGCCTTGGTCGCTGCCCGCGCCGTCGGACCGCTCCTCGCAGCGGAGCAGGCCGCCCTCGATCGCCGCCTCGCGCTGCGTTTCGGCGCTGCCGAGGGCTTCGTGCCGGCGCCGGCGGTGGACCTGGTCCTCGAGCTCACCGGCCGCCACGGCAACGCGATCCTCGTGGACGACGCCAACCGCGTGCTCGGCGCCTGGCGCGAGGTCGGCGCGGACGTCAACCGCTACCGG
>JAGXHO010000123.1 GCA_024636105.1 Trueperaceae bacterium
CCCTGCACCTTGTTCCAAGGTCGATTGTCGACTATCGTGGCGGAGCGGTTCGTTCCGTGCCGACCGCCGGACTCGGCGCGCGACCGTGCCACTCGGAGCCCTCCGGGTGGATCCCAAGGAACGGAAAGGGGAACACCGCATGCATCGAACTGCTGCCAAGCTCCGCCGCGCGTGGGTCGGACTCGCCTGCCTCGCCGCGCTCACATGGGGCACCGTCAACGCCCAAGGCACCCCGGTCATGGGTGGGACGCTGTCGATCGCGTACACCTCGACCTCGCCGCACATCGACATCCAGGCCACCAACCAGGGTTCTCTCTCGGAGTCCGCGCACTACTACTACGAGACCCTCTTCGATCGCAACGCCGACGGCGAGCTCGTCGGTCTGCTCGCGACCGGCTTCGAGGTCAGCGACGACGGCCTCGCCTACACCTTCACGCTGCAGCCCGGCGTCACCTTCCACGACGGCACGCCGTTCGACGCCGAAGCCGTGAAGTACAACTTCGAGCGCAAGATCGAGCTGCAGCTCCCGACCTGGAACTCGATCCCGTGGGATTCGATCGAGGTCGTCGACGACCTGACCGTTCGCGTGCACCTGACCGCGCCCGCCCCCCACATCGTGCCGGTGCTGTCGGCCAAGACCTGGTCGATGTACTCGCCCACCTGGGCGCGCGAAGTCGGCCCCGACGGTGTCAAGAGCAACGCTGTGGGCACCGGCGCGTTCATGGTCGAGTCGTTCCTCCCGAACGACACGCTGCGCCTCGTGCGCAACCCGAACTACTGGCAAGAGGGTCTGCCGTACCTCGACGCGGTCGTCTTCCGCGTGATCACCGACCCGAACACGCGCGCCGCGCTGCTCGAGTCCGGTGAGGTCGATCTGGCGCTGGGTCTGCCCGTACCGACGACCGAACGCCTGAAGACCGACTCGCGCTTCCAGGTCCTGAGCGCCCCCAGCGCGCGCCAGTACTACATCACCCTCAACAACTACCTCGCGCCGACGAACGACGTGCTCGTGCGCCAGGCGATCAACCACGCGGTCGACAAGGAAGGCATCATCCGGGCCGTGTTCCTGGGCGTCGGTGCGCAGGTCGCCAACGCGGTCTACATGACGCCCGCGGTGAACGGGTACACCGAAGCCGGCAACTACGCGTACGACCCTGAGGGCGCCGAGGCGCTGCTCGAGCAGGCCGGTTGGACGATGGGCTCCGACGGCGTGCGCGTCAAGGACGGCGAGCGCCTGGAGATCGGTCTCTTCACCCGCCGCGGTTCGGTGACCGGCGACTACGAGATCGCAGAATTGGTGCAGGGAATGCTCGCCGACGTGGGCATCGCGGTCGACCTGCAGGTCTTCGAGTCCGCATCCTTCGTCCCCGCGGTGACCGTACCCAAGGAGGAGTCGACCTACCACATGGCGAACCTCACCTGGGGCACCGTGACCGGCGACGCCGAGTACGTGGTCTCGACGATCTACCGCACCGACTCGGCTGCGCCGGCGCTCTACAACCGCGCGTACTACGGCAACCCCGAGGTCGACCGCCTGAGCGACCTGTCGCGGCAGTCGGCCACCCTCGAGGAGCGCAACGCGATCTACGCGGAGATCATCCCGCTGGTGTTCGCCGACGCGCCGATCCTGCAGCTCTTCGACTCGATCGAGTTCCTGGCGGCCAGCGCCAAGGTCGAGGGCTTGTACTTCGAGCCGGCCTTCAGCAACTGGCCCGGCAAGTACGCCTGGAAGAACCCGTAAGCCCCGTCCGTTGAGCCACGACCCGGGAGGGGGGCGCCGCCCCCCTCCCGGGCCCCACCCTCCACCCCGCCGCGAGCGCCGCGGCACCCCGACGGGGCCGAACGCCCGTCCCTATCTCATGGCCCCGACGCCGGGAGGCGCCCTTGGTCCGCTACATCTTCGAGAGGATCCTGATCGGGATCCCCATTTTGTTCTTGGTGATCACGCTGGTGTTCTTCGCGTTCCGGCTGATCCCGGGCGACGCCGCGCGCATCATCGCCGGCGACGAGGCGCCCATCGAGCGGGTCGAACAGATCCGCCGCGACCTCGGCCTCGACCGCCCCGCCATCGTCCAATACGGCGCGTACCTCGCCGATCTCGCCCGCGGCGACCTCGGAACGTCGTTCTCGTCGCGCCGGCCGGTCGCGGTCGAGATCGGAAGCCGCTACTGGAACACCTTCAGCCTCGCGCTCGCCGCGATCGCCGTCGCCACGGTGCTCGGGATCGGCATGGGGGTGATCTCGGCCCTCTACCGCGGGCGCTGGCCCGACCACCTGGTCACGCTGACGGCGCTCCTCGGCATCTCCATCCCCGTGTTCTGGCTCGGGCTCCTGCTGATGCAGCTGTTCGCCGTCGAGCTCGGTTGGTTGCCGGCGGCCGGCTACGGCACGTGGAAGCACTTCGTGATGCCGACGATCACCCTATCCGTCTTCTCCATCGCCTTCATCACGCGCATGACGCGCTCGTCGTTGCTCGAGACGATCCAACAGGACTACGTGCGTACGGCGCGCGCCAAAGGCGTCCGCGAGCGGCTCGTGCTGTTCATGCACTCGCTGCGCAACGCGCTCCTGCCGGTCACCATCGTCGTCGGGTTGCGCTTCGGCTACATGGTCGGCGGCGCCGTGATCACCGAAGAGGTCTTCGCGTGGCCCGGGCTCGGCCGGCTGCTCATCCTCAGCGTCGCCCAGCGCGACATCCCGCTCGTCCAGGGGCTGCTGCTGGTGTTCGCGACTTCGTTCGTCGTCGTCAACCTGATCGTCGACGTCCTCTACGCCTTCCTCGACCCGAGGATCCGGCACCGGTGAGGGGGCCCCGCTGATGCTACGCAAGCTCCTCAAGGTGATCCTCGGCTTCGCGCGCGACCACAAGCTGGCCGCGATCGGCGCCGTGATCGTCCTCCTGTTCGTATTCACCGGCCTGTTCGCCGAACAGCTCGCCCCCAAGGACCCGAACCGGGTGTCGGTGCGCAACTCATTGATGCCGCCCAGCGCCGAGTTCCCGTTGGGCGCCGACAACAACGGCCGCGACGTGCTCAGCCGCATCATCTTCGGCGCTCGCATGTCGCTCTACGTGTCGGTGACGTCGGTCGGGATCGCCGCCGTGATCGGCGTGCTCCTCGGCATCGTGGCCGCCTGGTACCGCTTGCTCCGGGCCCCGATCATGCGCCTGATGGACGTGCTGCTCGCGTTCCCGGGGATCGTGATCGCGCTGACGATCATCGCCATCCTGGGCCGCGGGGTCGAGAACGTGATCATCGCGATCGCGATCTACCAGATCCCGCAGTTCGCGCGCCTCGCCCACGGCCTCGCGCTGTCTGCACAGGAGCAGACCTACGTCGAGGCTGCGGTCGCCGGTGGCGAGTCCGACGGGGCGATCCTGTCCCGGTACGTGCTGCCCAACATCATCGCCCCGATCATCGTCCAGATCAGCCTGCTCATCCCGGGCGCGATCATGACCGCCGCTGGCCTCAGCTTCATCGGCCTCGGGGTGCCGCCGCCAACCCCGGAGTGGGGCGCCATGCTGCAGCTCAGCCTCACGTGGGGGCGCCTCGCACCGCACATGACGATCTTCCCGGGCCTCGCGCTCATGCTGGTCGTGTTCGGCTTCAACGTGCTCGGGGACGGTCTGCGCGACGCGCTCGACCCGCGCCTGAAAGGGAGGGGATAGTCGTGGCGCTGCTCGAAGTCGAGAACCTCAAGACCCACTTCTTCGGCCGCCGCGGCGTCACGAAGGCCGTCGACGGCGTGAACTTCTCGGTCGAGAAGGGCGAGATCGTCGGCATCGTGGGCGAGAGCGGGTCGGGCAAGTCAGTGACCTCGCTCTCGGTCCTCCGCCTGGTCGACGCGCCGGGGCGGATCGTCGAAGGGGCGATCCGCTTCGAAGGGCGCGACCTGCTGAAGCTCTCCAACGAGGAGATGCGCCGCCTCCGTGGCCGCCGCATCTCGATGATCTTCCAGGAGCCGGGGACCTCGATGAACCCGGTGCTCAAGGTCGGGTTCCAGATCGCCGAGGCGATCCGGAGCCACGAGCACGTCACCAACGCCGAGGCGCGCCGGCGGACGCTCGAGCTGATGGACCTGGTGGGCATCCCGGACGCCAAGCGGCGGATCGACCAGTACCCGCACCAGTTCAGCGGCGGGATGCTCCAGCGCCTGATGATCGCCATGGGGCTGGCGTTGTCGCCGGCGCTGCTCGTCGCCGACGAGCCGGTCACCGCCCTGGACGTCACCAGCCAGGCGCAGATCCTCGACCTGCTGAAGGACTTGCGCGACCGCACCCAGGCCGCCGTGCTGCTGATCACCCACGACATGGGCGTGGTGGCCGAGACGTGCGACCGCGTGCTCGTCATGTACCTCGGGCGCGTCGTCGAGGAGGCGCCCGTCGGCGTCCTGTTCGACGACCCGCTCCATCCGTACACCCAGGGGCTGCTCGGCTCGATCCCGAAGATCGACGAGAAGGTGGAGTGGCTCGAAGCGATCCCGGGCTCGGTCCCGAGCCCGCACGACGTGCCGCCGGGGTGCCGCTTCTCGAACCGCTGCCCCAAGGTGATGGACGTGTGCCGGACGACCGAGCCGCCGCTGCGCACGTACGCGCCGGGCCACCGCGTCGCGTGCTACCTGTACGACGACGTTGCCGACGTTGCCGACGTCGCCGACGTTGCCGACGTCGCCGACGTCGCCGACGTCGCCGCCGAGGGGGCCGGCCGTGGCTGAGGCCCTGGTGCAGGTACGCGACCTGGTCAAGCAGTTCCCGGTCGCCGGCTCGCGAGATGTGGTGCACGCGATCTCGGGCGTCGACCTCGACGTCTTCCAGGGGGAGACCCTGGGCCTCGTCGGCGAGTCGGGCTGCGGCAAGACCACGATGGGCCGGCTGGTGCTGAGACTGATCGAGCCGACCACGGGGCGGGTGCTCATCGGCGGCCGCGACCTGAGCCAGCTGTCGCGCGGCGCGCTTCGCAAGGTGCGCTCCGAGATGCAGATCATCTTCCAGAACCCGTTCGCGTCGCTCAACCCGCGGATGTCGGTCGAGGAGATCCTGCGCCGGCCGATGGAGATCCACCTCCAGCTCACCGCCGCCGAGCGTTCGGAGCGCGTGGCGGTGCTGCTCGAACAGGTGGGCCTGCGCGACGACCACCGCAACCGGTTCCCGCACGAGTTCTCGGGCGGCCAACGGCAGCGCATCGCGATCGCTCGCGCGCTCGCGGTCGAGCCCAGGTTCCTGGTGCTGGACGAGCCGACGTCGGCGCTCGACGTGTCGGTGCAAGCGCAGATCCTCAACCTGCTCCGGCGGCTGCAACGCGAGATGGGGCTTACCTACCTGTTCATCTCGCACGACCTGTCGGCGGTGCGCCACATGAGCGATCGGATCTCGGTCATGTACCTGGGCAAGGTCGTCGAGACCAGCCCCGCCGAGAAGCTCTTCGCCGCCCCGGGCCACCCCTACACCAAGGCGCTCATGTCGGCGATCCCGGTGACGAACCCGAACCTCCGGCGCGAGCGGGTGCGGCTCGTCGGCGACATCCCCAGCCCCATCCACCTCCCGAAGGGGTGCGCCTTCCACACCCGCTGCCCGTTCGTGATGGACCGCTGCAAGCGCGAGCGCCCGGAGCTGCTGGCGGTCGCCGGCGACCCCGTGCACCGCGCGGCCTGCTTTCTGACGGAGGAGAACGGAGCGTGACGGCGCCGATCGCGGTCGTCGGCGGCGGGCACTCCGGGTTCGGGCTCGCTGGCGACCTTGCGCTTCGTGGGTTCGACGTCCGCCTGTGCGAGCACCCCGACTTCGCGGGCGCGATCGAGCCGGTCCAACGCGCAGGCGGGATCGGGGTCCGAGGCGTCACCGGCGAGGGGCACGCGGCGCTCGGGATGGCGACGACCGATGCGGGCGCGGCCCTGGAGGGCGTGGCGCTCGCCTTCGTCGTGGTGCCCGCGTACGCCCACGAGCCCATGGCGCGCCTGCTGGCGCCGCACGTGCGCGCCGACCTCACGGTCGTGCTCATGCCCGGCAACGCCGGCGGCGCGTTCGCGTTCCGCCGCTCCCTGACCGCCTACGGTGCGCCGCCGGTGGTCGTCGCCGAGGCGGCGTCGTTCGTCTTCGCGTGCAAGAAGGACGGACCGGGCGGCGTCTGGATCCGCGGCGCCAAGCGCGGCCTCCCGGTCGGCGTCCTGCCCGCCGACGCGACCGACGCCGTGATGGCGCTCCTGCACCCGCTCTACCCGGAGCTCGTCGCCGCCGGCGACGTGCTGGAGACCAGCCTCGCGAACGCGAACCACGTCGCGCACCCGCCGGCGCTGTTACTGAACGTCGCGCGGATCGAGGCGCAGGGTGGTGATTACAGCTTCTTCCACGAGGGCATGACGCCCTCGGTCGGGCGTCTGACCGAGGTGGTCGACGCCGAGCGGATGGCGGTCGTCGCCGCGCTCGGCTACGCACCCGAGTCGACGCTGGAGCAGTTGACGCGCTTCTACGGCGACCGGGGGTTCGGGGGGGCCACCTACTACGAAGCGGTCCACACCACACCGGTGCACGGCGCGGCGCGCGCGCCGTCCTCGATCGACCACCGCTACTTCACCGAGGACCTGCCGTACGGTCTGGTGCCCGTCGCCGCGATCGGTGCCGCGCTGGGCATCCCCATGCCGGTCACGAACGGATTGATCGACGTGGTGGGGGCGGTGTCGGGCACGGATTTCCGCGCGAGCGGACGGACGCTCGAGGCGCTCGGTCTGGTCGGCATGGACGCCGCCGCGATGCGCGCCTTCGCGCGCACGGGGAGCGTGTGAGCGACCTCGTGCTCGACGCCATCCCGCTGACCGACGTCGCCTGGCAGCACCGCGAGGTACGCGCCGAGATCGACGCGGCGTTCAAGACCCTGACCGAAGACCAGACGTGCGACGGCGCCCGGTTCGCCCACGAACTGGAACGGGCCTTCGAGGCCCGCTTCGGCACCCCATGGCACGCGGTGACCGCGCAGTCGGGGTTGGCCGCGCAGGCGCTGCTCCTGCGGGCGTGGGGCATCGGGCCGGGCGATGAGGTCGTGACGGTGCCCAACAGCGACCTCGCCACCACCGCGGCGATCAGCCACGTCGGCGCGCGATTCGTGCTCGCCGACGTCGCTCCCGGCACCTTCCACCTCGACCCGGACGCCGCCGCCCGGGCGATCACGAAGCGGACG
>JAGXHO010000124.1 GCA_024636105.1 Trueperaceae bacterium
GCGGTCCTCGTGGGCGCCGAGCGCTTGCTCGCGCCGCGTGGGGTGTGGACGCCGACCGACCTGCACGTGGTGCCCGTGATCGCCGCGGGCGAGCCGGTCGTCGCGTGGGTTGCCGCGACCTGCCCAGACTGCAGCCGCCCGCTCCTCCAGATGCGGTTGTGCGCGGCCGCGCCTGGCGCGGTCGATGCGGCGACGTGCGACCTCGCCGCCCGGACGGCACCGGCGGCGGGGACGACGCGCCTGCGCTACGCCCGCCCCCTGGCCCCAGGCACCTACCGAGTCGAGGTCCTACTGCTCGACGCCGATCGTCTGGGCACGCCGCGGACGACCGCGATCCTGGATGGGCGCGTCGATGTCCGCTGAGCGGCGTGCCGGCGCCGTCGGCATCGCCGTCCTGGCGCTCCTCGTCGGCGCCGGGATCGCTTTCGACGGCCGTGGCGACGCACCCCCCCGGCTGGCCATGCCGAACGGAAGCGCGTTCGAGGCCGTGGCCCCCACCGCCGATTGCCCGACGTGGCAGCTCGCCACGGGCCAGGGTCAGGTGGCGGGGTCCTCTGCGGCGTTGTACAGCGACGGGATGCTGCTCTTGACCCCGTGCGCGGGCGCAACCGTAGAGCTCTCGCTGCGCGGCACGCTCGCGGCGGGTCGCGGCCCCTGGACCGTGGTGGAGGCCGGGGCGGTGGTGGTGTTCGCCGGCCACGTCGATGAGGAGGGCGCGGCCCTACGCCTGGTCGGCCCGGCTCGACTCACCTTCAGCAACGACGTGGTCGTCGGCGGCGAGGACCGTAACCTGCGTGCGACCGTCCGCTGACCCCACGCATTCCGCGCGCCGCCGTGGAGCGGATGGCGCCGTCGCCGTGCTGTGGGGGATCGCCGCCGCGATGCCGCTCGTCGCGCCGCAGGCTGGCCTCGGTGCGGTCGCGCTGTTGGCAGCGTGGAGCCTCGCGGAGCGGCCGGGTCGGGTCGCGGCGGTGCGGGCGCTGAGGGCATGGCCACCGGCGTGGTGGTGGGGCGTCGCGTTGCTCGCGGTCGCGCACGCCGTCCGGGGCGCCGCATGGATCGACTTGCTGGCGGCGTCGGCCTGGTGGGTCGCGCTCGTGGTGGTGGCCCGGCCCACGAGTGCCGGGCCGCGCGCCGTGGGGGTCCGCTGGGGGCTGCTCGCCGCCGTCGTGGTGCAAGCGGTCCTGGTGGTGCCGGCGGTGGGCGTCGATCGCGCGTTCGGCACGGCAGCCCACCCGAACTTGCTCGCCGCCGGGCTCGCGCTCACGGCCGCTACGGCGCTGGCTCTGCCGCCGGCGCGCGCCGCGGGCGCCGGCCTCCTGGGGTATGGGATCGCGGTGGCGGCGTTCGTCCTCGCGCTCGCCGCCGGTTCGCGTGGCGTGTGGATCGGCGCGACCGTCGGAACCCTGGCCTGGACGCTGACCGTTCCGGGTCGCTGGCGCGGCGCGTGGCGGGTCGCGCTGGTCGCCGTGGTGACCGTGGGCGGCCTAGTGGTCGCTGGGGTGCGCGGCATCGACGTGGCAACGCTGCTCACGAGCGAGGTGCAGCGCGGCGTGGTGCAGGGGACGGCGCTGTCGCTCGCCGCGGAGCGGCCGCTGTTGGGTCATGGGGGCGCACCATGGCCGGAGCTGGCGGCCCGCATCGAGCCCTCGGTGCGTGCCGAGCTCCTCGTGCATGCGCATTCGTTGCCGCTGCACCTCGCCGCGCGCGGCGGCGCGCTCGCGCTCGCTCTAGTCGCGCTCGTGCTCGCGCGCGCGGTCCCGGTCGGAGCGCGGGAGCTGCGGCGGCTCGGCCGCGTCGCGCCGGAGGCGGCGCTCGGAGCGCACCTGGCGGTGGGGGTCGTGCTGGTGCAGTCGCTCGTCGACCTCGTGGTGCCGCATCCGACGGTCTACGTCGCGGCCTGGGTGCTCGGCGCCGCGCTCCTCGACCGCACGCGGGTCGTATCATCCTCGGACGTGGACGTCGGAGACCGCTCGTGACCGGGCAGGCGCCGCGCTCGATCTGGGTGCTCGGGGAACGGGTCACGCCGCTGACGGTGGCCGCTTGGCTCGAGGAGGTGTCGCGCGCCGTCGACGAGCATGCGCGGCACGTGTTCGTCAGCCTCAACCTGCACGGCGCCTACCTGATCAAGCGCGACGCGCAGCTGCGCGCGCTCCACCAGCAGGCCCACGTGGTGCGCGTCGACGGTATGCCGCTCGTCTGGTTCGGTCGCTGGGCCGGGCGCCGGATCACCCGCGCCGAGCGCGCCGGCTTCATGGACCTGATGCACCCGCTGATGGCGCGCGCCGCCGAGCGTGGCTGGCGCGTGTACGTACTCGCCGGCAAACCCGGCGTTGCCGAGGCCGCCGCGGGCGTGCTCCGCGATCGCCACGCCGGTCTGATCCTCGCCACCGACGACGGCTACTTCGACATCGCCCCGGGCAGCGCGGAGGCGGCGGAGCGCGTCGCCCGCGTGCACGCCTTCGCTCCGGACGTGCTCATCGTCGGGCTCGGGATGCCGCGCCAGGAGCGCTTCTTGCTCCACCACCTCGAGGCGTTGCCGCAGGTACCGGCGCTCACGTGCGGCGCAGCGTTCGATTACGTCGCCGGCGCCATCCCCATGTGCCCCCGGTGGATGTCGGCGCTCGGCCTGGAGTGGGCGTTCCGCCTCGGCGCCGAGCCGCGCCGGCTGGCGTTCCGGTACCTCGTCGAGCCGTTGACGCTCGTCCCCGATCTGCTCCGCGACGTCTTCGGTCGCCGTGGCCACCCCGGGCGTGCTTGATGGCGGGCCTCGCGAAGCGCCTGAGCGGGGCCATGGCCCGCGTGCTGCCGCGCGGCGCCTACCTGCGCCTGAACACGCTGGCCAAGCTCGGCTACTGGCCGAACGTCGCGCGACCGCGCACGTTCGTCGAGCGGATGGTGCGTCGCTCGTTGGCCGAAGGCGACGACCCGCTCCTCGCGTCTACGGGCAGCAAGGTCGGTGTCCGTACCTACGTGACCGAGCGGGTCGGCGCGGCGTACCTGCCGCGGCTCGTTCAACTGCTCGGTCCCGGCGATCGCGTCGACCTGCGGTCCTGGCCGGCGACAGCGGTCATGAAGGCCAGCCACGCCAGCAACTGGATCCGCTTCGTCGACCGGGACCGGGCCGATTCCGCCGAGCTCGACGCGCTCGTGGCCAACTGGCTCGCGCGCTCGTACGCCGGCTTCCGCGGCGAACGGCACTACGCCGCGATGGCGCGGCAGGTGGTCGTGGAGGAGGACCTACGTCAGGACGGCCGGACGCCCGACGACTACAAGGTGTTCGTCTTCGGCGGGCGCGTGCGCATGGTCGTGGTCGACCGCGACCGCTTCGGCGGCCACGCCCGGTTCCTGATCGATGGCGACTGGAACCCCCTGGCCGTTCGCTACATCTACCCGCCCACGGAGAGCGACGTGCCACGTCCGGCGCGCTGGCCCGAGATGGTGACGCTGGCGGAGCGCCTGGGGGAGGGCTTCCCCTTCGTGCGCGTCGACTTCTACGTGGTGGAGGGGCGCGTGCTCGTGGGCGAGATGACCCACTTCCCCGACGGCGGGGTCTCGCGGCTGCCGCGCGACTTCGACGCCGAGTTGGGGGCAGTGTGGGGGGAGGGGCGCCCCATCGACCCCCGCTGGCGGCGCGACTCCGGAGACGCGGGCGGCGGGCCGTGACCACGGCGGACCTCTGGCGCAAGCTCGTCGGCGCGTTCGACAACCCGAGCGCTGCGCTCTTCAAGGCCGCGCTGTCCACCGGGCGGCGCGAAGCAGCATTGGCGGTCACGGCGTGGCCGCGCACGTACCACCAGAAGCTGCGGTTCAAGATGGTGCGCGATCGTCGACCGCTGCTCGGCCGCTTCGCCGACAAGGCAACGTCGCGCGCGTACGTGGCCGAACGGGTGGGCGAACGCTACGTGGTCCCCACCATCGCCGTCCTCGACGGCGCCGACGAGCTCCTGGACTTCCCGTTCCCGGAGCGCTTCGTCGTCAAGGTGTCGCACGCCAGCGGCGGCGTCGTGGTCGTCGAGCCATCCGCGAACCCCCGCGACCGGCTCCCCGCGCCCGGCTTGCCGCATTCGCGGCATCGGATCCACCCGGCGTCGCTCGACCGGCGTGCGCTCCGGGACGTCGTCGCCGCGTGGCTCGCGCGGCCGTACGGCGCCGACCGCGGCGAGTGGGCCTACTCGGTGGAGCGCCCGAGGGTGCTCGTCGAGGAGTACGTCGAGGGCCCCGGCGGCGCACCTGCGCGCGACGTCAAGCTGTTCATGTTCCACGGGCGCTGCGGCTTCTACCGCGTCGACACACCGGACGGCGCCACCAAGCGGCTCGACCACTTCGACTGCGACGGGGTGCCGCTCCCGGTGCGGTTCGGTGAGTACTCCGGCGCCTTCTACCCGACGTCGCCGATGCCGCCACCGCCGCCCCGCGACCTCGAGGAGATGCGGCGCGTCGCCGAGGCCCTCGCGATCGACGTCGACTTCGTCCGCGTCGACCTGCTCGAGCTCGACGACCGCTTCGTCGTCACCGAGCTGACCAACTACCCCACCAACGGCACCGGCCGGTTCCGCCCGCGGCGCTACGATCGCGCGTTCGGCGCGGCGTGGCGGCCGGGGCCGTACTAGGAGCGAGCCGAGCTAGAGCTCGATCGGCACGAAGCGGTTCTCGAGGGCGTCCCGCTGGATCACCCGCGCCGGCTGCGCGACGACCACCGCGTCCGCCGGCACGTCCTTGACGACGACGCAGTTGGCGCCGACGCGCACGTTCGCGCCGAGCACCACTGCGCCGATCACCTTGGCCCCGGCCCCGAGCATGCAACGGTCGCCGAGGGTAGGCGCGCCGCGACCGGCGGAGCCCGCGAGGTTGTTCGAGCCGATGGTCACCTGGTGGAAGATCACGCAGTCGCGCCCGACGTGGGCTTTGTTCGAGACGAACACACCGAAGGGTCCGTGCGGGAAGGTGGGTGGGCCGTCGAAGCGCGCGCCGAGGCCGATGTACGAACCGTGCGCGGCGAGGTAGCGATCGTGCAGCCACCGCCACGGGCGCCGCACCCACCGGTTGCGGTTCGCGACGGCGCGCTGCCGCACGCGCCAGTACCCGCCGCCGTGCTGCACCATCATCGCCGTGAGGCTCATGGCGCCATTGTAGGAGGTGCGCCCGCCGAACCCGCCGAACCCGCCGGACCCGTTGGACCCCTCGGTCCCGCGCCGCGCCGCCGCATCGTCCGGAACACCCAGCCGATCAGCGCCAGGTTGAAGCCCGCACCCACGAGCGCCGAGGCGAGCACGGCGAGGTACACGTCGCCCACGGCCGCGGCGGCGGTGATCGCGACCACCCGCGCGACCAGGTAGACGACCTCGAGCGCGGTGTGCGTGCGCTGGGCGCCGAGCAGCGGGATCATCGACACCGCGGGCACGCTCAACAGACCGGATCCGAACCACACCGCCAGGTAGCCGGCGAAGACGCCCGCGGTGCGCCACTCGGCGCCGAGCAGCCAGGCGAACGCGCCCGGTCCCGCGAAGGACACCACGAGGACGCCGGGCACCGCCAGCGCCAGCAGGCCGAGCGTGACGCCACGGCCCAGCCGCAGCGCGTCGCCGGTCGCCATGGCGGCACCCAGGCGCGGGTACAAGACTTGCCGCAGCGACTGGCCGACCAGGTTGAGCGGGACGGCCAGCAGCCGGTGGGCGAGCACGTAGAACCCGACCGACGTCGCGTCGAACAGGGCGGCGAGCAACACCACGGGCATCGCCTGGTTGAGCGCGTTCGTGAGCGCCTGAGCGCTGCCGAACACGGCGAAGGCCCGGTACGTCCGGAACTGGCCGGCGACGTCGGTCCAGCGCCTCGGCGCGGCGAGCCACCCAGGGTGGACGAGCCGGGTGGCTGCGAGCGCGCGCGTCGTGGCTGCGAGTTGGCCGAGCACGCTGCCGAGGATCAGCGCTCCGGCCCCGGTCGCCGGCCAGCGCACCGCGAGTGGCCAGCCGTTGGCGGCGAGCGAGCGCAGCAGCTGCGCCGTCGCCATCGCGCGGTAGCGACCCGCACGCGCGAGGACCTGGTTGGCCACTTGGAACACGCCCGTCGCCGCGATCGAGGCGGGCAAGAGCCCGAGGGCAACGCCCGTCCAGCTCGAGGGCAGTCCGCCGCTCGCAGCCAGTGCGACGCCGAGCGCCACCGCGAAGGCCGCCAGGCTCATGGCGGCGGTGGCCGCCAGGCCTGCGGCCGCGACGTCGAGCGCCGCGCGGTCGTCGGTCGGCACCGCGATCGCCAGGTCGAGCCGCAGCGCGGCGACCGCGCCGAGGATGCCGGCCACGGCCACGAACGTGCCGAGCACGCCGAACTGATCAGGACCGAACGTGCGGGTGAGGAGCGGCGTGGCGAGCAGGGTCAGAGCCTGCGCACCGGCGGCGCCGCCCGCCACGGTGGCGACGGCTGCGAGCAACCCCCGAGGGCGGATCGGGGTCATAGGCTGGCGGTCGCGGTCGGGGGCCGCCGTCGGCGGTACCAGCCAGACCTCACCCCCCCCGCACCAACCCCTCCTCGCCCCACTGCTTGACCCACCGCTGCAGCTCGCTGAGCTCCACACCGTGCGCGATCGCCAGCTCCTCGATGGTGGCGCCCTCGCCGAAGGCCTCGAGCACCTTCTGGCCGCGGGGGCCGAACGAGTGGCGGAAGCGCATCCAGCGGTCGGTCATGGGGTTGAGCGCGTCGCGCCCGCGGAGCGTGAGCGCGTAGGTGCGCGCCTCCCAGCCGGGGGTCTCGTCGGGGAGCTTGAGCTGCGCGCCGGGGTCGTCGATCAGCGCGAAGGGGCCGCGGCGCTGGGGCGCAGCCGCGACGCGCAACAGCGCGTCGCCGCGAACGACGAGCGCCACGCCCTCGGCGTCGACGGTGAGCCCGCTCCCTGGGGCGTCGCCCGTGGGCCGGGTGCGGCGCGCGGCGTAGCCGGCGACGGCGCCGGCGCTCACCGGGTCGAGCGGGACCAGCTCGAGGCCTGTCTCTTATACACATCTGA
>JAGXHO010000125.1 GCA_024636105.1 Trueperaceae bacterium
ACCACCAGCAGCGCGACCGTGAGGGCGCCGACGAGCGCAGCGATGGCGATCGAAACGGTCGTGGTGCCGCGTCCACGAGGCGTGGGGAGGGAGGTCACGCGGACGGTGCTCATTTCTCGGACTCCGGGGCGAAGCGGTAATAGACGAACATGAAGGCGAGCAGGATGACGAAGAGGATCATCGCCACCGCCGATCCGGCGCCGATGTCGGCGCGCGCGAAGGCCTCGTCGTAGATCATGACCGGCAGGTTCTTGGTGCCCGCGGCGCCGCCGGTCAGCAGGAAGATGTCTTCGAACTTGTTAATCAGGAACATGAAGCGGAGCAGGAATAGCACCGCCAGGACGCCGGCCAGGTTCGGCAGCGTGATGAACCAGAACTTCTGGAACGGGCCGGCGCCGTCGACGTCGGCCGCCTCGTACATGTCGATCGGCACCGCCTGCAGGCGGGCGAGGATGAACAGGAAGGCGAAGGGGAAGTAGTTCCAGGAGCTGAACACGACCACGGTCGCGAGCGCCAGCGGGAAGGCGAACGTCAGGCCCAGCACTTGGACGTCGAGCGTGCGCTGCCCCAGGAAGTTGACCGGACCGGCCAACAGGTCCCAGCGCTGCCCCAGGGCGTTCACGGTGCCGCTGAAGGGGTCGAGGAAGAAGGCCCACACGAAGGCGACCGCGATCACGGGGGCAACGTAGGGGAACAGGAACAGACCGCGCAGCAACCCGCGCCCACGGAACTCGCCGTTCAGCAGCATGGCCGCGAACAGGCCGAGGGCGATCGAGCCGATGGCGCTGAAGAAGGTGTAGCCGAGCGTGATCCACAGCGACGGCCAGAAGTCGCTGCCGGTGAGCACGCGGCGGTAGTTGTCGAGCGTGAACACCAGGTTGGTCAGGACGTTCTCGGCGCGCGCGCGCATGTCGGTGGCCGCCTCGCGCACGTCGGGAGCGCCGGCCGCGAAGTACGCGGCGCCAGCGGTGAACGAGAGCTCGAGGGTCTCGCGGTACCCCGCGTCCCAGTCGCCGAACCGGCACCGAACGTTGGCCGCGGTCTGGGTGCAGCGCGGCTCGTCGCTCGCGAGCGTCAGGCCGGCCGGGAGCGTCTTGGTCCAGACGACGTCCTCGAGCGCGACGCGCTGGCTGCCGTTGCGCATCGTGAGGCGCAGGATCAACGGATCGCCATCGGTGGTGGGCGCCTCGAGCACGCGTTCGTTGGCGACCGGCACGGGGGCGCGCAGGTCGGCGAGGGTGACGGACTTGAAGCTGATCCAGACGTTGAGCAGCACCGGGAACAGCACGATCGCGAGGATGACGGCGAACGTCGGCGCCAGCATCCAGTACGCGAGGCGCGCTTCGCGCGCGGCCAGCGTCATGCGTCGGGTCGCCATGGAGGGCCCTCCAGGGGCGGCGGCGGACCCGCGGCGGTGGCCGGTGGCCGTGGGGCGGGTGGCCGCGCGCGCTTGCTACGAAGGGGTGGCCCGGGCCGGAGCCCGGGCCACCATGCTGCTTAGGATCAGCGGAGGCTCTCCACCTCGAGCTGGATCAGGGCAGCGGTCCCCTCGGCCGTGAGCTCGCCGTCGAGGTAGCGTCGGATCGCTTCGGACATCACGCGGGTGCCGTACAGGCTGGTGACCAAGCCACCTTGGCCCTGACGGAACGCCCACCGGTCGCCAGTTTCGAGGCCCGCGACCAGGTCGTCGATGACGGCCGCGGAGTAGAAGCTGCCGAGCGGGGCGCGGTCGCTGACGCCGACTTCGAGCAGCGCCCAACCCTCGACGAAGCGGTTCGGCTCCTCGGGCGTGCCGCTGCGGACCGGGAACTTGCCTTCGGCCGCCATCCCGAGCCAGTTGAGGTAGCCGTCGGTCACGAGGTACTCGACGAAGGCTTGGGCGGCATCGATGTCGGCGTCCACCGTGATGCCGAGGCCCTGGACCTGGGCGTAGCCGGATCCGGCCGGGTAGCTCGGGCCGGAGATGCTCGTCACGAAGCCGGTGTTGCGCGCCAGCCAGCCGCGCTCATGCGCCTCGTCGGCGAGCACCGGGACCTCGTCGCGCAGGCCGGCGAGCTCGTCGAGGATGAAGGGCGACCACACGGCCATCGCGGCCTGCCCGCCCTGGAACAGCTCGCGCGATTGCAGCCAGTAGAGGTTGCCCGGAGGGCTCATCTCGGCGAGTTCCTTGTAGAACTCGAGGAACTCGACGAAGGCCGGCGTGTCGATCGTGACGTTGCCGTCGGCGTCGACCAGCTGCACGCCGTTCGCGAGCGCCAAGTGTTCGACGACCTGCATCATGTAGTCCTGGCTGGGGTCGGTCGCGGCGACGAAGCCGTACATGTTCGGCGGATCGTGCAGCGCGCGGGCAGCCTCGAGGATCGTCGCGTAGCTGGTCGGGGCGGCGAGGGAGCGCTCGGTGAACAGGTCGGCGCGGTACATCAGCAGCTGCGTCCAGCCGTCGGTCGGGACCGCCGTGTTCTCGCCCTGGTACGACATCAGCGCCAGCGCGCCGGCGCCGAAGGTCTCGACCCCGAGGTTCGCGACGGCCTCGGTCGCCGCGGCGGTGTCGAGGATGCCGGCTTCGGCCCAACCGATCGTGTAGTTGATGGGGTGGAAGACGACGTCGGGCAGGTCGCCGGCGGCGAAGGCGGCGGTCATGCGCTCGCCGAGGCTGCTCTCGGTGACGGGCACCACGTCCACGGAGATGCCGGTCTCGGCCTCGAAGGCCGCCGCGATCGCCTGTTGGGTCTCGATGCGCTGCGGTTGCTCTTCGGTGGTCCAGAAGGTCAGCGACTGCGCCGCGGCCAGCGAGGCCGCGAGCAGGAAGGCGAGGATCGGAAGGGTACGTCGCATGGGGACTCCTTCGTTCGTGAGGGTCGGAGGGTCAGCGGGGGGTGGGGGCGTCGGGGCGCGCGATCACCTCCTCCTCGTCCGTCGCGGCGTGCGCGTGGGCGACGGCCGCGGATCGGGGTGGCGCCGTCGAGGACCGGACGATCAGTTCGGGCGTCCGGAGGAGCGGCGTTGCGGGAGCACCGGTCGGGGGTGCGAGCACCAGGTGGGCGGCGGTGCGTCCGAGCTCCCGGCCGGGTTGGCGGACGGTGGTCAACGCGGGCGTCAAGTAGCGCGCCCAGGTCAGGTCGTCGAAGCCGACGACGCTCAGGTCGTGGGGGATCGCGATGCCGCGGTTCGCGGCGGCGTGCAACAGCCCGACCGCCATCCGGTCGTTGCCGCAGAACACCGCCGTGACGGTGCCGTCGTCGAGAAGCTGCGGGGCCGCGGTCGCGCCGCCGTCCTCGCTGAAGTCGCTCTCGATCAGTGGGCCGGGCTCGAGGCCGATGGCCCGGAGCGCCGCGACGAAGGCGTCGCGGCGCTCGACCCCGTCGCGGCGCGCGCCGGCGAGGTGGCCGATGCGTCGATGGCCCAGTGAGGTCAGGTGCGCGACGACGGCGCGGACGCCGGCGACGTCGTCGAGGCGGACCTCGGGAAGGCTCGTCTGCGGGCCCTCACGCTGCACGAGCGCGATCGGTACGCCGGCCGCCGCCGCCCGCAGCTCCTCTTCCGGGAGGCTCGAGCCGATGAGCACCAACCCATCGACTTGTCGGGCGCGCAGCACCTCGACCGCGCGCCGTTCGGCGTCGGGTTCGCGGTGGTCGGTCACCACCATCGCGTGCATGCCGCGCGCTTCGAGCACGTCCTCGATGCCGCGCGCCATCTGGGCGTACAGCGGACCGATCAAGTCGGGCACGATGACGCCGACCAAGCCGGTGCGGCCCGTGACCAGGCCTCGCGCCACGTCGTTGCGCCGGTACCCGAGCAGCTCCACCGCACGCTCGATGCGGGCCCGCGCCGCCGCGCTCACGACCCCACCGTTCAGGGCGCGCGAGACGGTTGCGATCGAAGCACCCGCTTCGCGAGCGACGTCGTGGATCGTGGGGTTGCGCGGTGCCATGGCGATGCGTTCCTCCGGCGCCGTGCGGGACGGCGCTGTGAAAACGTTTCCAACTCGAGTACGTCGAGTATGCAGGGTCCGGGGGTGCGCCGTCAACCGGCGGCGAGCGACCGCCGCCTCCGAGCCGTCGCTTCAGCCGCTCGTGCGGTCCCCCACCGGGTCGGGACCCGGCGCCACCACGACGAGCGCGCCCGCGTGCGCCGTCACGATGACCGCACCGAGGGCCTCGTTCGAGACGCCGCGGCCGTGCGCGCGCGCCAGCCTCGCGCGCTCGAGCGGGTAGCGAGCGTTGGCCACGGACACCACCGCGATCTCGTCCAGCGCCAGGAGGCTGAAGCGCGTACCGCCGGGCAGCGCCAGGCGGCGCGTCTCGCCCGGTCGCAGCGGCCAGACCGAGCGCACGCCGTCGGCGACGTCGACGACCATGCCGTTGGTGCGCCGTGCCTGGGCGATCGCCACCGTGGCGAGCGTCTGATCCAGGCGCCCGCTCAGCCCACCCACGATCAGCACCTCGGTCGCGCCGCGCACCGCTGCGGCGTCGAGGGCCAGCTCGAGGTCGAGCGCATCCTTGTCGGTCGAATGCCGCTCGACCTCCAATCCGGGATAGCGCGCATGGTTCGACGCGTCCACGGAGTCGAGGTCGCCGACGAGCAGGTCCGGCGTCAACCCGAGCGGGGCCGCGTGCCGCAGGCCGCCGTCCGCAGCGACGACCAGGTCGGCCCCGGCGGTGCGCCCTCGCAGCTCGGAGGTGGCGACCACAGCGCCACCCACGAGGACCAAAGCCTTCACGTGCCTTCCTCCGCGACCTCGGACCAGACGGTCCACGCCTCGGCGGGCGCGATCAGATGGCCCGCGCGCCCGACGGCGGGCGGGCAGCCGCCACCGAACTCGCGCGGCGCCGCCGACCACCCGACGGCGACGCCCCAAGCCGGCACGTCGAGCGAGAGCCGCCAGCCGTCGCGCCGGCGCGCCACCGCCGTGACCCGAGCCGGGGTCGAACCGAGGGCCGGCTCCGAGGACCAGCGTGCCCGACCCTCGTGCAGCAGCGCTGCGGCGGGCGCCCCGGGGAGGCGCGCGGCCGCCGCGCCGGTCCAGACGTTCGCATGCCCCACGAAGCGCGCGGTCCATGGGTCGGTCGGTTCGTCGATCAGCGCTGCTGGCGTGGCCATCTGCACGAGCCGCCCCGCCCGCAGCACCGCCACCCGATCGCCCACCTCGAGCGCCTCGTTCAGGTCGTGCGTGACGAAGAGCGCGGCCGTGCCCTCTGCGTGGAGCAGCTCGGCGACCTCGCGCGACAAGCGGCTGCGCAAGCCGGGGTCGAGGCTAGCGAACGGCTCGTCGAGCAGCACGAGCGCCGGTTCGGGCGCGAGCGCCCGGGCGAGCGCGATCCGCTGGCGCTCGCCCCCCGACAGCGCGTCGACCCGGTCGCCCATCCGCGAGGCCAACCCGACGCGCTCGAGCCACGTGCGGACGCGCTCGCGGCGCAGGGTCGCGGGCACCCGCGCCTCGACGAGGCCGAAGGCGACGTTGCCGGCGACGTCGAGGTGCGGGAAGAGCGCGTGGTCTTGGAACACGACCCCGACCCCCCGTCGGTGGGTGGGCAGCGCCCGCAGGTCGACGCCGCGCGCGCGCACGCTGCCGGACGTGGTGGCGAGGCCCGCCACCGCGCGCAGCAGGCTGGTCTTGCCGCACCCCGAGGGGCCGACGAGCGCCACCACCTCACCGCGCGCCAGCGTCAGGTCGATCCCTGCGAGCGCGCGAACGGCGCCGTAGCGCACGCCGACGTCGCGCAGTTCGAGCGCGGTCGTCGCCGAGGGCATGGGCTCCGAGGGCATGGGCATCGAGCGTACCGCGGGCGCGACCGCTCAGAACGGGTCGGGACCGCGGCGGCGGCCGAGCGCGTCGACCCCGCCGACGACCACGGCGATGAGCGCCGCGAGGATCAGTGCGAGCAGCAGCGCCTCGGCGTACGACCCGGCGCCGGGCCGCCCCAACCGCTCGGCGATCGCGATCGGCAGCGTCGTGGTCTCGGGGCGGCGCAGCAGC
>JAGXHO010000126.1 GCA_024636105.1 Trueperaceae bacterium
GAGGTCCTCTCCGAGGCCAAGACGCCGCCCTTCCCGCTCGACGCGGTCGGCGACGCCGGCGATGTGTCCGAAGACCTGCGCCTGCGGCACCGCTACCTCGACCTGCGGCGGCCGGAAGCGCTTCGGCCGCTGCTCGTGCGCCACGCCGTTCAGCGAGCGATCTGGCGCCACCTCGACGCCGAAGGCTTCGTCCAGGTCGAGACCCCGATGCTCACGCGCAGCACGCCCGAGGGCGCGCGCGACTACGTGGTGCCCGCGCGCGGGCGTCCGGGCCATGTCTACGCCCTGCCCCAGTCGCCGCAGCTGTTCAAGCAGATGCTCATGATGGGCGGCCTCGAGCGCTACTTCCAGATCGCGCGCTGCTTCCGCGACGAGGACCTTCGCGCCGACCGACAACCCGACTTCACCCAGCTCGACCTCGAGATGTCGTTCGTCGAGCAGGACGACGTCCTCGCGGTCAACGAGGCGCTGATGGCGGCCGTCGTGCATGAGGCGGTCGGGCGCGCCATCGCCACCCCGTTCCCGAGGCTCGCCTACCGCGAGGCGCTCGACCGCTACGGCTCCGACAAGCCCGACGTCCGCTTCGGCCTCGAGCTCACGGCCCTCGACGCCGTGTTCGAAGCGACCGAGGTGCGCGCCTTCCGCGGCGCGCTCGACGCCGGCGGCGTGGTCCGGGGTCTGCGCGTCCCCGGCGACGTCGCGGCCGCGATCAGCCGCAAGGGCATCGAGGACCTCGAGGCGGTGGCCAAGCGCCACGGTGCCGGTGGCCTCGGCTGGCTCCGGCGCGCTGGCGACGGCTTCACCGGACCGCTCGCGAAGGCGCTGCGCGCCGAGGAGCAAGAAGCCCTGCGCGCGAGCGGCGCCGACGGCGACCTCTGGCTGCTGGTCGCCGACCGCTGGACGGTCGCCTGCACCGCGCTCGGCGCGGTCCGGCTGCGCGTGCGCGACGTGCTGGGCATCGAGGTCGACCCGAACGACCTGCGCTTCCTGTGGGTCGTCGACTTCCCGCTCCTGGACCAAGACCCCGAGTCCGGCGCGTGGACCTACATGCACCACCCCTTCACCCGTCCGCGCGACGAGGACCTGCCGTACCTCGAGTCCGACCCCGGGCGCGTGCGGGCGTGGGCGTACGACCTCGTCCTCAACGGCTCCGAGATCGGCGGCGGCTCGATCCGCATCCACCGCGAGGACCTGCAGCTGCGGATGTTCGCGGCGCTCGGCTTCAGCCCGGAGGAGGCGCGGCGACGCTTCGGCTTCTTCCTCGACGCGCTCGCCTACGGCGCGCCGCCGCACGGCGGGATCGCGTGGGGCCTCGACCGGTTGGTGATGCTCCTCGCGGGCGCTCGCAGCCTGCGCGACGTGATCGCCTTCCCCAAGAACCAGCGCGGCTTCGACCCGCTCACCGAGGCGCCGGCGCTCGCCGAGCCCGGTCAACTCGAGGAGCTCGGCCTCCAGGTGCTGCGCCCCTCCGACGGATCCACCCAGGGGGCCCAAGCGTGATCCCGCTCGTCATCCTCGATCTCGACGGAACCATGATCGGCTCCAGCGGCCAGGTGGCGGCGGACGTGTGGGCGGCCGTCGACGTGGCGCGCGCCGACGGGATCAAGCTCGCCGTCTGCACCGGGCGCCCCGGGCTCGGCATCGCGCTGCGCGCCGCCAAGCGCCTCGGACCGAGCAACCCGCACGTGTTCCAGTCGGGCGCCCACCTCGCGTTCCCGGACGGCGAGACCCTCAAGGCGTCCTCGCTGCGCGAGGCGGCAGCGCTGAAGCTGGTGCAGCACGCTCGGAGCCTCGGGCTCGTGCTCGAGATGTACACACCCAACCACCTGTACGTCGAGCGCAAGACCCCGATGAGCGAGGCCCACGCCAAGCTCCTGGGCGTCGCCGCCATCGTGCGCGACCTGTCCGACGTGGTGGCGAACGAGCCGGTGGTGCGCGCGCAGTGGGTCCTGCGCCCCGACCAAGAGGAAGCGGCGGCCGGCGTCGTCGTCGACGACGTGACCGTCAGCCGCGCCACGTCCCCAGGGCTCCCCGATACGCTCTTCGTCTCGCTCACCCGCAAGGGGGTCTCGAAGGGGAGCGCGGTGCGCGACCTCGCGGCCCACCTCAAGGTGCCGCTCGAGCACGCCATGGCGGTCGGCGACACGACCGGCGACCTCCCCATGCTCGAGCTGGTGGGGTACCCGGTGGTCATGGGCAACGGCCAAGAGGCGCTCAAGAACCGGTTCGAACGGGTGGTCGGCGACGTCGACGCCAGCGGCGTCATCGAAGCGATCGACCTCGCGCGGCGCCTCAAGCCCTGATCCCGGCCCCCCCGTAGTACGCTCGCGCGCATGGTCGCGACCCGCATCCAGGACCTTCCCGGCGCCGTAGGCGGCGCCGTCACCGTGGCCGGTTGGCTCACGGGCAGCCGTTCGTCGGGCAAGATCGCCTTCCTCCAGCTCCGCGACGGGAGCGGCTTCGTCCAGGCCGTCGTGGCGAAGAACGACGTCGACGAGGCTACCTTCGAGACCGCCCGGACCCTTGGCCAGGAGAGCGCCGTGCGCGTGCGCGGCGAGGTGCGCGCCGATGCGCGCGCGCCGAGCGGCGTGGAGCTGTCGGTGCGCGGCCTGGACGTGGTCCACGCCAGCGAGGGCTACCCGATCACGCCCAAGGAGCACGGCGTCGAGTTCCTCAGCGAGCAGCGCCACTTGCACCTGCGCCACCGCGCCCCGTGGGCGATCCTGCGCGTCCGCGACGAGCTCGAGCGCGCGGTGCACGACTTCTTCAGCGATCGTGGCTTCGTCCGCTTCGACGCGCCGTTCTTCATGCCGACCGCGGTCGAAGGCACCACGAACCTGTTCGAGATCGACCTGTTCGACGAGGCGAAGGCGTACCTGTCGCAGTCGGGGCAGCTCTACGCCGAAGCGGGCGCGATGGCGTTGGGCGCGGTCTACACGATGGGGCCGGCGTTCCGCGCCGAGAAGAGCAAGACGCGCCGGCACCTGCTCGAGTTCTGGATGATCGAACCCGAGGTGGCGTACCTGGAGCACGACGGCAACGTGCAGCTGCAGGTCGACCTGCTCGCCTACCTGGTCGGGCGGGTGCTCGAACGCAGGCGCATGGAGCTCGACCTGCTCGGTCGCGACGTCTCGCTGCTCGAGCCGACGGCCCAGGGCCGCTTCCCGATCCTGAGCTACGACCGGGCGCTGGAGCTGCTCGCCGAGGACGGTGAACCGCTCGCGTGGGGCGAGGACTTCGGCGCCCCCCACGAGACGCTCCTCGGCGCCCGCTTCGACCGACCGGTGGTCGTCGAGCGCTGGCCGACGAAGGCGAAGGCGTTCTACATGGAACCGGTGCCGGGCGACCCGACCCGCGTTCTGTGCGACGACGTGATCGCCCCCGAGGGCTACGGCGAACTGATCGGCGGCTCGCAGCGCATCCACGACCTGGAGCTGCTCGAGCGACGCATCGCCGAACATGGGCTCCCCAAGGAGGCGTTCGGCTGGTACCTCGATCTGCGGCGCTACGGCAGCGTGCCCCACTCCGGGTTCGGCATCGGCCTCGAGCGCACGTTGGCGTGGATCACCGGCGTGCACCACCTGCGCGAGGTGATCCCGTTCCCGCGCACGCTGACCCGCATGATGCCGTGAGGCGCGCGGCCGCGCAAGCGGCGGGCTCGCGCGGGATCAAGGCGCGTCGGGCGCGATCGCCACGTGGCCCCAGAACGCGTCCGCAGGCGCGCCCTCGACCGTGATCCGCACGTCGTCGGCCTCGGCTTCGACCCGTGCGGTCGCCACGACCGAACGCAGCGCCGCCCACTCCTGAGCGACGGTGACGCCGTCCTCGGACCCCGGGCGACCGACGTCGACGACCGCGACGCGACGTCGATCGAGCTCGAACACGAACGCCGTCGGCGCGGCGACCGATGCCGGCCACGCCCCGGCCGCGATGCGCTCGGTGCGCAGCGCCGCGAGCGCAGCGGTCAGGCGCGCTCCCGGGTCCTCGACCTGATCGCGTGCGAGCACCGCGTCGGCGAACGCCGGGCGCTCCAGACCGCGCTCGTCCACGACCACGAAGCGCACCTCGCGCACCGCGGTCTCGGTTCCGACGGCGGCGACGGCGGGCACCCCGGGCATGGGCGGCGTCGGCGGCGCGAACGCCGCCGTCGCCGCGTAGAGCGCGGCCAAGACGATCGCGAAGGCGGGAAGCAACACCTGCGGCGACGTCGCGACGCGCCTTCGGTCGGACTCGACCGCGGCGGCGGCCTCCGTCGCACGCGCGACGGGAAGCCGCGGGCGCCGTTGGCCGATCATGGGGCCGCCAGCGCCTCGGCGAGGGCGGCGGCGACCGTGAGGGGAAGGGAAGGATCGCGAAGGTCCTCGGCCGAGAGCTCGAGGAGCACGCCGCGTCCCCCAGCACCGGCGAGCACCGCCAACGGGGCACCCTCCGGCGCGCCCAGCACGATGCCCACGTCGCCGAGGCCGCGGCGCACCGACTCGGCGATGCGCCGGCCGGCGTCGAGGTCGGGCACGAGGCGCACGAGCAGGGCGCGCCGCAGCGCATCCGTCTGAGGGCTCTGCAACGCGACCTCGGCGTTGCGCCGCACCGCCATCTCGAGCGTGGACGCCGCACCGGCGTCGTCGAGGACGTACGCGCGCGCTTGGCCGACCGGCAGCGGGGCCGCGTGGATCGACACGAAGGCATCGGCGCCGGCGCCAGCGGCGGCCCGGTCGTCCAACGCGACGGGAACGGCCGACGGTCGGGTGCGCACGACCTCGATCCCCGAACCGACGAGCGCCTGAGCGACCGCGTCGACGAAGTCGCGCGTCAGGTCGGCCTCGCGGTCGAGGCCGAACGCCACGCCGCCGTCGCTCCCGCCGTGCCCCGCGTCGAGCACGAGCCGGGCGCCCTGCGCCGCGACGATCGTCGCCGGGCTCGCCGCAGCACCGAAGGCCACGACCACCACGGTGGCGTCCCCGTCGGGGAGCGTCAGCACCCGCGCTGTACGGTCTGGCGCCAACTGCACGCGCGCCTCGACCCCACCGCGGACGGCCTCGACGCTGGCGCGGACGAACGCATCGCCGTCGAACGCCACCGCCGTGGCGTCCGCACGCTCGAAGCGCAGCTCGAGCACGTCCGTCGCTTCGTGCACCACGTGAGCGACGCGCATGGGTCCGGTCGCACGGAACACGAGCCGCTGGCCGGCGCCTCGCCCCTCGAGCCGCACCTGCAGGGCGGGACGGGGCACGACCGCCACCACCGTGTTCGACTCCGCGACGAACGCCACCCGGCCCCCGAACGCCTCCACGACGCCCTTGACCGGCACGAACGCCTCGATCCCATCGTGCACGCCGGCGGGTCCGGGCCGCACGGCGCCGTCGCGGGTGAGCGCGGGGTCGGCGGCCAAGGCGGCCCCCGGGTCGCCGACGAGGGTCGCTTGCACGACCGCGGCGCCCAAGACGAACGTTGCGCGCCCAGCGACGGCGTCCGTCACGACCTCGGCGCCGAGCGCCGCTGCGAGGTCGACGGCCGGCGCGTAGGTCACCCCCGCCACGAGCGCGGTGGTGGCCCCCGGAACGGTGACGCCGTTCACGGCGAGGAGTGTCTGGGCGAAGCCCGAACCCGCGGCAAGGACGACGGCGAACGCGAGCGCGCGCGCCCACGTCACCGGTCGGACCCCTTCAGCGCGCGGTCCATCTCGCGCTTCGCGTCGCGCTCCGAGGCGGCTGCGCGCTTGTCGTGGCGCTTGCGGCCGCGCGCGAGCGCGATCTTGAGCTTGACCCGACCGCGCGCGTCGAAGTAGAGCTCGAGCGGCACGACGGTCAACCCCTTGCGCTCGAGCCCGCGGCGCAGCTCCGTGACCTGACGTGCGTGCAGCAGCAGCTTTCGACGGCGGAGCGGCTCGTGGTCGTTGTACGACGCCTGCGGGTACGAGGGGATCGTGGCGCCCTCGAGCCAGACCTCGCCCCCTTCGATCTTGGCGTAAGCCTCGGCGATCGACCCACCGGAGCCGCGCAACGACTTGACCTCGCTGCCGCGCAGCACCAGGCCGGCCTCGAAGGTCTCGAGGATCTCGTAATCGTGGCGGGCGCGACGGTTCTGGAGCATCGTCGGCCATGATACGGGGCGGCGCCGCGCGCTACCGCGCGCGCCCGACACCTAGTCCAGCCAGACGTCGACGTCGTATGGATCGACGTCCACGCGCACGGTCGCGCCCGGCAGCGGCCGCGCGTCCACCCAGGCCACCCGTTCGGCCAACGTCGCGTCGTCGGTGGCGCGCACGAACGCGTGGAGCGCGTACCGACCGCGGACCCGCGCGACGGCCGCCGGCGCCGGCCCGAGCAGGTCCTCGACCGGGACGCCGGCCGCGCGAAGGCGCTCGACGATCGCGTGGGCAGCGGCCTCGGCCCGACCGCGCTCGCGGTGGGTGACCTGCACGCGGGCCCAGCGCCGGAAGGGCGGGTACCCGAAGGCCTCGCGACGACGCGCGACGCCCACCAGCACGCCGTCGATGGCGCCGTCGAGGTCGTCCGCCACCCACGCCCGCCAGACCTCGTGGTCCGGTCGATGGACCTGCGCCACCAGCAGCGGCCGTCGATCGCCGCCGGCGAGGTCGGGCAGAGCGAGGAGCGTGCGAAGCGCGGACTCGGTCGCCCGCACGTCCTCGTGGTCGAGGAGAGCGTCGCCGGACGTGAGCGCGACCAGCGCCAGGTTCGGGAGCGACGGTGCCCGAAGCACCCCGGTCGTGCCGACGAGCGCGCCCGGGGCGCCCTCGAGGAGCGGCGTCGGGTCGTCGCGGCGATCGCGATCCCACTGCACGACCACCAAATCGGGGACGGCCTTGGCCAACGACTCGGCGACCCACTCGGTTCCGGCGCCCGGGCGCGGCGCGAGGTCGCTGCCGCCGCAGGCGCTGCAGGCGACCGGCGCGCCGCGCTCGACGCCGCAGCGGTGGCAGCGCAAGCGCCCGATGCGCGCGTGCCACCGCAGCGGCAGGTCGCAGTTCGGGCACATCTCGACTTCGCCACAGGCCCGGCAGCCGAGCGCGGCCGCGAACCCGCGCCGCGGCACGAGCACCACGGCCTGCCGATCGCGTTCGGCGACCTGCCGCAACAAGCGGACGATCGGCGCCGTCAGCGGCCACCCGGGTTCGGACCGCAGGTCGACGACGGCGGCGCGCGGGCGCGCCCGTGGCA
>JAGXHO010000127.1 GCA_024636105.1 Trueperaceae bacterium
GGCGCGCGCCGCTGGCGACGACGACGGTGGCGGCGGTCAGGGTGCGCTCGGCGCCGTCCGCGGCCGCCACCGCGATCCGGTCGGCCGCGAGCAGCCGCGCGCGGCCGCGGACGAGCGTCAGGTTCGCCTCGGAGGCGACCTCGGCGTCCTCGCGCGCGCGGAGCGCGTCGCGCTTGGCCCGCACGTGGGCGAGGACGTCGGCCGTGGCGGCGGCCCATCCGGGGTCGCCGGACCGCACGCCGCGGGCCGCCAGCGCTCGCGCGGCCTGGAGCAGGGTCTTGGACGGGACGCAGCCGACGTTCGTGCAGTCGCCCCCCACGGGTCCCGACTCGACCAGCGCGACCGCCTTGCCCAGCCGCGCTAACCCGTAGGCGACCGTGAGCCCGCCGGAGCCGGCGCCGATCACGATGGCGTCGAAGCGCTCGGCCGGGGGGGCCGCATCGGGCAGGGTCATGGTGCCGGCTTCCCGGCCGTTGCCGGAGCGGCCTCGCGGCGGGCGACCCGTTGGCGCAGCGCGCGCGAGGCGAGCAGCGAGGCGACGAAGAGCGCCGCCGACCCGGCCAGCGCGCGGCCGTCGAGCGACGGCAGGCGTCCGTCGGCGAGCACCGAGAGGTCGCCGATCGAGGCGCCGAAGAGCAGGAAGGTGAAGGACCCCGGCACCGAGCCGAGCGCGGTGGCGAGGACGAACGACCCCGGCCGCAGCCGCAGCGCGCCGGCAAGGTAGTTGACCGCGTCGTACGGGGCGAACAGGAAGCGCAGCGTCAGCACCGTCTCGAACGTGCGCTCGCGCAGGCGCGCGGCCAGGGGACCCCAGCGCCCGCCGGCGAGCGCACGGGTGGCCCAGGCGCCGCCCAACCAGCGCGCCAGCCCATAGGCGAGGAGCGCCCCGCCGTTCGCGCCGACCACCACGACCAGGAAGCCGAGCCAAGGTCCGTAGAGGTGGCCGGCGCCGACCGTCAGGACCGTCGCGGAGAAGAGGAGCAGTGGCCGCAGCACGTACGCGAGCACGAAGACGAGCGGTCCTGCGGGGTGGTCGACGACGACGCCCACGAGCGCCTGGAGCACGCCCACCGGACCGAGCCCGGTGGTCGCGACCGCGACGCCGTACGCGATCAGCAGCGCCCCCCAAGCGAGCGCGACCGGCCATCGCGGGGGTCCGGAGCGGGTGGCGGGCTCGATCGGCGCCGGCTTCACGGGCCGCCACGCGCGAGCCGCCGGGAGCCCCAGATCACGCGCTGGCCGGCCGTCGCCAGCACCAGCACCGCGATCGCGCCCAACGTCCACGGGGCGAGGGCGGGCAGCGCCAAGGCGACCGCGAACAGCACCACCGTCTCGGCCCCCTCGATCAGGCCGGCAGGCAGGTGGATGGTCGGTGCCGATCCGTCGGAGCGCGCGCGCTCCGTTTCGGGCGCGTTCGCGAGCGCCGACGACAGGAAGGCGAGCGAGCCGAGGTTGACGTAGAAGGCAGCGGCCGCGAGCGCGGCGGCGCTCCATGCGGCGGCGGGGTCGGCGATGCCGGCGCCCACGGCGCCGGCCGCGAGCCCGAGTGGCACGGCGGCGTACACGAGCAGGTCGCCCATCAGGTCGAGGTAGGCGCCGCGCGCGCCGGCGCGGCCGGCGAGGCGCGCGACGTCGCCGTCGAGACCGTCGAGCACGCGGTTGACGAGCCATGCCACCAGCGCCACGGCGAACCATCCTGCCGCGGCCGCAGCGGCGGCCGCGAGCCCGACGACCAGGCCGGTCGCCGTGATCGCGGACGGCGGAGTCCGCCGCAGCGGCCGCGCCAGCGGCGCGAGCAAGCGGGTCTTGAAGGGGCGCAGAGCACGGTCGACCACGCATCGACGGTACGCCGGTCCGCCCCCCGGCTTTCGTCCAACGGCGTACATTCCGCGGCCCGGCACACGGAATCGCGTCCGGGCCCTGGTGGTACACTCACCGCGCTGAGCCACCCGCGTCGCGTTCGTAGTCCATGCGTCCCCGACAGGGTCGGGGCCCCGACGGGGCCGGGTTCGTCGCACGGGGGCACGAGGAGGTCGAACCGCATGTACCGAGGTCGAGAGGGCCAATGGGCGTTCGTGTTCCACAGGATGTCGGGCGTGGCGCTGGCGCTCTACCTGCTCCTGCACGTCATCGACATCAGCCTGGTGATGTGGGGACCGGACGGCCCCTTCAACGCCTTCTTGGCCTTCTACCACCAGTGGCCGTTCCGCATCGGCCTGATCCTGATCATCGCGGGCGTCGTCTACCACGCGCTCAACGGCTTGCGCATCATCCTCATGGACTTCACCACGTGGGGCGTGCGGTACCAGGGCCCGCTCTGGTACGGCGTGCTCGGCCTCACCGCGCTCATCGGCATCCCGGTGCTCTGGAAGATCGTGCCCGAGATCCTGGGGATCGCCTGATGGCGCGCGCCGTAGCCACCGCGGGCGGCGCGCGCGCCGCCAAGCCCCGCACCTTCAGCGACGCCCGCGCGACGTACACGACGTCGCCCGAGCTCGCCTGGTGGGTGTTCATGCGCATCTCGGGCTTCCTGCTCGTGTTCCTCACGTTCGGGCACCTGTGGGCCAACAACATGGCGTTCAACGCCGGCGAGATCGACTTCGCCTACGTCGCCGGGCGGCTCGCGCAGCCGGGCGTCAAGGTCTACGACTCGTTCCTGTTGCTCTTCGCGATGCTCCACGGCACGAACGGACTGCGGTACTCGATCGAGGACTACGTGCAGCGCCCCGGGGCGCGGTTCTGGTGGAAGGCCGGGCTGTTCACGGCCGCGGCCGCGATCTTCATCCTGGGCGTGATGGCGCTGTGGACCTTCAGCTTCGACGAGATGGGCGACGCCGTGCGCGCGCTCACCGAATGATGCACCGAATGATGGAAGGCCAACGATGACCCGAGCCCATACCTTCGACGTGATCGTCGTCGGCGCGGGGGGCGCCGGGATGATGGCCGCGCGCTACGCGGCGCAGCATCCGGGCGTGTCGGTCGCCGTGATCAGCAAGCTCTACCCCACGCGCTCGCACACCGGGGCAGCCCAAGGCGGCGTCGGTGCGGCGCTCGGCAACGTCACCGAGGACCACCCGGAATGGCACGCCTTCGACACCATCAAGGGCGGCGACTACCTCACCGACCAGGACGTCGCGGACGTCTTCTCCCGCGAGGTGATCGACGCGGTCTACGAACTCGAGCACATGGGGCTGCCGTTCAGCCGCACCCCCGAGGGGAAGATCGCCCAGCGCAAGTTCGGCGGCCACACCCGCGAGTTCGGCAAGAGCGCCGTCGAGCGCGCCTGCTACGCCGCCGACCGCACCGGCCACATGATCCTGCAGACGCTCTACCAGCAGTCGATCAAGGACCGCGTCAACTTCTTCAACGAGTTCCACGTGCTCGACCTGATCCTCGAGGACGGCGAGTGCCGCGGCGTCGTCGCGTACGAGCTCGCGACCGGCCAGCTGCACACCTTCCACGCCAAGGCGACGATCATCGCCTCGGGCGGCAACGGGCGCATGTTCAAGGTGACGTCGAACGCGCACGCGCTCACCGGCGATCTCATGTCGATCGCCTACCGGCGCGGGCTGCCGATCGAGGACCCGGAGTTCTACCAGTTCCACCCGACCGGCCTGTACAAGCTGGGCGTGCTGCTGACCGAAGGCGCCCGCGGCGAGGGCGGCATCCTGCGCAACGCCGAGGGCGAGCGCTTCATGGAGCGCTACGCGCCCACCATCAAGGACCTCGCGCCGCGCGACATGGTCAGCCGCGCGATGTACCTCGAGATCCGCGACGGCAAGGGCTGCGGACCCGACAAGGACTACCTGCACCTCGACCTGACGCACATCGACGCGGCGATCATCGAGGAGCGGCTCCCCGACATCACCGAGTTCGCGCGCATCTACCTGGGCGTCGACCCCATCAAGGAGCTGGTGCCCATCCAGCCGACCGCGCACTACGCGATGGGCGGCATCCCCACGACCATCCGTACCGAGGTGATCTCGGACGGCCAGGACACCATCGTCCGCGGGCTGTACGCCGCCGGTGAGGTCTCGTGCGCCAGCCTCCACGGCGCCAACCGCCTCGGGACCAACTCGCTCGGCGACCTGATCGTGTTCGGTCGGCGCGCCGGTATGGAGGCGGCCAAGTACGCCGCGGGCGCCCAGCTCGGCCCGCTGCCGGACGCCGTGCAGGCTCGCGCCCGCGACCTGGTCGAGACCACGCGCAACGGACCGCGCCGCGAGCGGGTGGCCCACCTTCGCCGCGAGCTGCAGGAGACGATGCAGGACTACGCCTCGGTGTTCCGCACGGACGAGTTCCTCTCGAAGCAGGTCGGCATCGTGGCGGACATCAAGGAGCGCGCGAAGGGCATCGGCGTCGAGGACCAAGGGCAGCAGTTCAACACCGAGCTGCTCGAGGCGATCGAGCTCGGATTCCTGATCGACAACGCCGAGCAGTTGGTCCACGCCGCGCTCAACCGCACCGAGTCGCGCGGCGCCCACTCGCGTGAGGACTACAAGGAGCGCGACGACGCCGAATGGCTCAAGCACACGCTGGTCTACAAGGACGGCGACGGCGTGCGCATCGACTACAAGCCGGTCACGCTGGGCCTCTACGAGCCCAAGCCGCGCACCTACTGAAGCGGGGGCCCATGCAGATCAACGTCAAGATCAAGCGCTACGACCCAGAGGCGGACGCCCGCCCCTACTGGTCGGACTACACCTTCGAGGCGCGCGGCACCGACCGCATCCTCGACGTCATGAACCACATCAAGTGGGAGGTCGACGGCAGCCTCGCCTTCCGCCGCTCGTGCGCGCACGGCATCTGCGGATCCGACGCGATGCTCATCAACGGCGTCAACCGCCTCGCCTGCAAGGTGCTGGTCAAAGACCTGGGCGCCAAGATCACGATCGAGCCCATCCGCGGGCTGGCGGTCCTCAAGGACCTGATCGTCGACATGGAGCCGTTCTTCGACAGCTACAAGGCGGTGTTGCCGTTCTTCATCAACGAGGACCCGGCGCCGCCTGGCGAGCGGTTGCAGAGCGTCGAGGATCGCGCGGTGTTCGACGAGACCACCAAGTGCATCCTCTGCGCCGCGTGCACCACCAGCTGCCCGGTCTTCTGGACCAACGGTCGCTACCTGGGGCCCGCCGCGATCGTGAACGCGCACCGCTTCATCTTCGATTCGCGCGACCAGGGCGCCGCGCAGCGGCTGCAGGTGATGAACCAGGCGAACGGCCTGTGGCGCTGCCGCACCGCCTACAACTGCACCGAGGCGTGCCCGCGCGACATCCCCATCACCCGGGCGATCCAAGAGGTCAAGCGCGAACTGCTCTGGCGCAACGCCTGAGCGCGCGCCCTCCGGGGCGCGACCGACGCGAGCGCGGGGCGGCACCGATGGTGCCGCCCCGCTTCCTTCTTGACTCCCGCTAACGAGGCGCGGTTGCGAAGCAACCGCAACCTCGTTGGCGGGGGTGCCTTCTACCCCCGCCAACGAGGCCCCCGCTAACGCTCCGTAAAAGTACCCGCCGTCAACCCGTACTCGAACGCCGGTTCGTCCTCGCCCACGTAGACGTTGACGGTGCGCGAGAAGGAGGGGTTCATGGTGTCGCCGATCACGGCGAGCACCTCGGTGCGCCCGTCGACCGGGTCGTCGAGCGTGACGGTCACCTCGGCGCCGCAGCCGTAGGCATCGAGCAGGTCGCGGCTCACCGCGACGTGGGTCCAGGCTTCGAGCACCACCCCGCACGCGCCGGGGCCGCC
>JAGXHO010000128.1 GCA_024636105.1 Trueperaceae bacterium
GGCGGCGCGTGCGGCGCTCGCGGACGGCGTCGATTGGGTGGTCGTAGCGAGCGACGCGCGCCTGCTCGGCGCCGGCACGGCGGCGCGCTTGCGCGCCGTGTTCCCCGAGCGAAGCTGACGAAACCGCGCCCTCGACCTGCGGGCAGGTCGAGGGCGCGTACGAACGGCGTCGTCGGGGGCGTGCGCTTCGTGCGGTCGGGTCGGAGCCGTCAGCCGCGGCGCGGCGCCATCGGCACCGATCGGCGGGCGCGCGCGGTCGCCGGCTCGAGGTCCTCGGCGATCGCGGCGAGCAGTCGGGCGAAGCGGCCGAGGCGAGCGGCGACGGCGGATCGGAGCGAATCGAAGCGCGGTCGTGCAGCCCGGGCGGCCGCGAGCAGCGCCGCTCGTTCGGCGTCGGCACGATACTCGCGCATCGTGTGGCGCGCGTGGTGGAGCAGCACGTGGTCGTTGGGGTAGTTCACGGTCGGCACCTCTGCGAAGAGCGAAAGACGGTGTGCGGGCCGACGGCGGTCGCTGCGGTGGCTAGCTCAGCGGTTGGCCCAGTGGAACGGTTGGCGCGGGGTGCGCTCCTGGTCTTTGAACCCGGCGCGGCGCAGGCGCGCGGCGACGGTCGACTGGTGGAGCTCCTGCAGGCGCACGGCACCTGGATGGATCTGCGACAGCGAGATCACGGTGGACCTCCTCTCTGTTGTCGTTGTCTTGTCGTTGGAAACGAAAAACCTCGGCTGGGGAGCCGAGGGACGCGGGCCTAGGAGGCCGACCGGGTGCGGTCGGGCGTCAGGCGGGGGTCCCTGCGACGGAAGGTGCGACGGTGGGCGCCGAGAGGTTCGGGCGCACGACGTCGAAGCGCGCTTGGCGCAGCATATTCAAGACCATCTCGTCACCTCCTTCGTCGCGGCAGCGGCCGAACGGCCACGCACGGTGCTCTCGAGCACGAGGCAGAGGCTAGCAGATGAATGCCGGATATGCAATAGGGTATTCGGGATAGCGCCGGGGTCGCGCTCGAACGGACGCTCGAGCGATGCGGTCACCCGTCGGCGACGTCGCCGAGCTCGCTCGCGCGGCGTTCACCGGGGACGCTCGTGCGCTGGCGCCGCGGCTGCAACAGCGCGACGACGATCTCGAAGCCTTCCGGGGTCTGGCTCGAGCGCACGATCTCCTCGTCCAGCCCCAACCCGGCGAACAGCGTCGGCAGCGCCCGCAGCACCGCCAGGCGATCGCCCTTGACCACGACCAGGGTGACGTCGGTGGCCCGCCGCCCCTGGCCGAAGCCGACGTGCAGCCCGAGGCCGCGCGCGCGCTCGCGCAGCGTGCGCTGCACGCGCGCCTGCTCGGGCGTCGGGTGAGGCGGGACGTGGCGTCGGTCGTCCATGATCGCGCAGCGCGCGCCTAGTAGGCGCGGGCGAACACCACCTTGTTGCGGTACCCGGAGGGGCGTCCGGTGTGCACGCACACGCTGCCCTCGGCGGAGACGCCCTCGAGCGGGATGCAGCGAACGGTCGCCTTGGTGGCCTCCTGGATCGCCTTCTCCGATTCGGGGTCGCCGCAGTGGGTGGCGATCACGAACCCGGTCTCGACGCCCGCCACCAGCTCGTCCCACGTGTGCGCCTCGACGGTGCGTTCGTCACGGAAGGCGAGCGCGCGCGCGAAGAGCCGCGCATGGAAGTCCGGGAGCGCGGCCACCAGGTGGTCGACCGCACCGGAGAGCGGCACGGTCTCCTTGTCGTCCTTCAGCCGGTCCTTGACCAGGACGGTGCCAGCGTCGACGTCGCGCGGACCGATCTCGACGCGCAGCGGCACGCCCTTCTGCTCCCACTCGTAGAACTTGGCGCCCGGGCTGCCGTCGCGATCGTCGACCTTGACGCGCACCCCCGCCGCGCGGAGCTCGGCGACGAGGCGATCGACCTCGCTGCGCACCTTCGCGCGGCCCTCCTCGTCGTTGGCCCGCCCCATCGGCACCACGACCACCTGGACCGGCGCGAGCTTGGGCGGCAGGATCAGCCCCTGGTCGTCGCCGTGCGCCATGATGATCGCCCCGATCATGCGCGTCGACAGACCCCACGACGTGGTGTGGGCGAAGGCCTGCTCGTTGTTGACGTCGTTGAACTTGATGTCGAAGGCCTTGGCGAAGTTCTGGCCCAGGTAGTGGCTGGTGCCGGACTGCAGGGCCTTGCCGTCGCGCATCATCGCTTCGATGGTCAGCGTCTCGACGGCGCCGGCGAAGCGCTCGCCCTCGGTCTTCTCGCCGCGGATGACGGGCAGGGCCGCGTACTCCTCGGCCAGCCGCGCGTACACGTCGAGCATGGTGCGCACCTCGGCGCGCGCCTCGTCCTCGGTGGCGTGGGCGGTGTGGCCCTCCTGCCAGAGGAACTCGGAGGTGCGCAGGAAGGGGCGGGTGCGCAGCTCCCAGCGGACGACGTTGTTCCAGAGGTTGTAGAGGAGCGGCAAGTCGCGGTAGCTCTGGATCCACTTGGCGTAGAGCTCGCCGACGATCGTCTCGGAGGTGGGGCGGATCGCGAGCGGTTCTTCGAGCTCCTGGCCGCCGGCGTGGGTGACCACCGCGAGCTCGGGCGAGAAGCCCTCGACGTGCTTCGCCTCGCGCTGGAAGTAGCTCATCGGGATGAGCATGGGGAAGGACAGGTTTTCGTGCCCGGTGGCCTTGAACATCGCGTCGAGCTCGCGCTGGATGTTCTCCCACAGCGCGTAGCCGTAGGGTCGGATGACGAACGCGCCGCGCACCGGCCCCAGGTCGACCAGGTCGGCCTTGTAGACGAGCTCGTTGTACCAGGCGCTGAAGTCCTCGGCTTGCGTGGGAAGGGCGGGCTGCTTCGCCATGAGGCTCCAGCGTAGCAGGCGAGGGCGCCGAACTCGGGCCGTCGCCGTGGGCCAGGTCACGCCGAGCCGGGACGTTCGCCTCTAGACTCATCGTGACGATGTTCACGAACGCCCAGATCACCGACCCCCCGCCCGGCACGGACCTCGCCGCCGCGGCGCCGTTGCTGCCCGTCGTCCTCTACGACGGCGCGTGCACCTTCTGCACCGCCCAGGCCGAGCGGGTGAAGCGGATCTCCGGCGGCCGCATCGCGATCCGCCCCCTCCAGCAGGCGCTCGACGACGTGCCGTGGGTCGACCCCGACGAGGCGATCAAGGCGCTCCACCTGGTCGACCGCGACGGGCGCGCGTACGCCGGCGCGGCCGCGATCGTCCGCTTGCTGCGGCTCACGCGGCCGGTCTTGGGGCTGCTCGTGCTGCCGTACCACCTGCCGGGCGTCCGCTGGCTGGCGGAGCGCGCGTACGCGTTCGTCGCGAACCGGCGCTACGCGATCGCCGGGCGCACCGACGGCGCGGGCGACGACGCCTGCGCCACGGGCGCGTGCGGGGTCCCGTGGGCGGAGCGGGCGCCGATGAGCGACGCCTACGGACGCGCATGAGGGACGCCCGGCTCTGACGCCCGACCCCGAGCCTCCTTAGCCTGGAGCCGATGCCTGCGCGCCGCGCGCTCGGGCCAGGTCAGGAGGACGAACCCATGCGGTACGACGTCGCCATCGTGGGGGCCGGCGTGATCGGCTGCGCCATCGCGCGCGAGCTCGCGCGCTACCGCCTGCGCGTCGCGCTGATCGAGCGCGACGTCGAGGTCGGGCTCGGCACCAGCAAGGCGAACAGCGGCATCATCCACGGCGGGCACCGCGCCCACGACGGAACGCTCAAAGCGGCGACCGAATGGCGCGGCAACCAACTCTGGGGCGAGCTCGCGCAGGAGCTGCCGTTCGGCTTCCAGCGCGTCGGCGACCTGACCGTCGCCTTCGACGAGGCCGACCTCGCGGTGCTCCACGAGACGCTGGAGCAGGGACGCCGGCGCGGCGTCACGGGGCTCGAGCTCTGGGACGCCGAGCGGCTGCGGCGCGAGGAGCCGAACCTCTCGCGCGACGCGATCGGCGCGCTGCACGCCCCCACCGCCGGCGTCGTCAACCCGTACGAGGCCTGCTTCGCGCTCGCCGAGAGCGCCGTGCGCAACGGCGTCGACCTGAAGCTGGAGCACGCCGTGGTCGGCATCGACCGGGACCCGGACGGCTTCGTCCTGCGGACCGACCGTAGCGACCTGCGCGCGCGCTTCGTGGTGAACGCGGCCGGCCTGTTCGGCGACGCCGTCGCCCGCATGGCGGGTGCGTCCGCGCCCATCCTCCGCGCCCGCAAGGGCGAGGAGTACCTGCTCGACAAACGCCTGGCCGGCTACGTGAAGCGGGTCGTCTTCCCCACCCCGAACGCCGAGAGCAAGGGCATCCTGCTCATCCCCACCTACGACGGGACCCTGATGGTCGGGCCCACCGCGCACTGGACCGCGGACGACGGCGCCGACAAGACCGACCTCGACACGACCGCCATCGGCGCCGCCGAGGTCTTCGCCGGCGCGCGGCGCTTGGCGCCCGGCATCGCCGAGGCCGACTGCATCGCCGAGTTCGCCGGTCTGCGCGCCGTCGCCGATGGCGAGGACTTCGTGATCGGCACGACCGAGGTGCCGGGCTTCGTCAACGTGATCGGGATCCAGTCGCCCGGCCTCACGGCCGCGCCGGCGATCGCGGAGGACGTGGTCGGGCTGCTGGCGGCGCAAGGGATGGCGCTGGAACCCGACCCCGGGTTCGTCCCCAGCCTCGACGCGCCCGTGCGCACCGCGGACCTGGACTTCGACGAGCTGGCGCGCGTCGCCCGCGGCGACCCCCGCTTCGGCCGCATCGCCTGCCGCTGCGAGCGCGTCACCGAGGGCGAGGTGCTCGCTGCCATCGACCGCGGCGCCCGGACGATGGACGGCGTCAAGTTCCGCACGCGCGCCGGGATGGGGCGCTGCCAAGGCGGCTTCTGCGCCTGGCGCGTGATGAGCTTGATCGCCGAGGCGACCGACGCGACCATCCCCACCGTGACGAAGAAGGGCGGCGGATCGTGGATCGCGCGCGAGCGGCGCGATGCGACGGATGCACCAGCCGAGACCCGGGAGGTCATCCATGGCTAAGCCCGCGCCGCTCGCGTTGCGCCGCCGCTACGACGTGGTCGTCGTCGGTGGCGGCCCCGCCGGGCTCGCGGCCGCCATCGGCGCCCGCGACGCCGGCGCCGAGCACGTGCTGGTCGTCGACCGCGAGAGCGAGGCCGGCGGCATCCTGCAGCAATGCATCCACCACGGCTTCGGGCTGCACCACTTCAAGGAGGAGCTCACGGGGCCCGAGTACGCCCAACGCTTCCTGGCGCAAGTGGCCGATCGCGGCGTCGACGTCCTCACCGACGCCTACGTGCTCGACGTCGACGCGAGCCGGCGCGTGGCGCTGTTGTCCCAGGACCACGCCCTCGCCCCGGTCGATGCCGGCGCGGTGGTGCTCGCGATGGGCGCGCGCGAGCGCACCCGCGAGGCCGTGCGCATCCCGGGGTCGCGCCCCGCGGGCGTGATGACCGCCGGCTTCGCGCAGAAGCTCGTGAACGTCGCCGGCTACCTCCCCGGCAAGCGCGTCGCGATCCTCGGCTCGGGCGACATCGGGCTGATCATGGCGCGCCGGCTGATCCTGGAGGGGGCCTTGGTAGTGGGCGTCTTCGAGCTGATGCCGCACGCCAACGGCCTCTCGCGCAACGTGGTGCAGTGCCTGCACGACTTCGACGTGCCGCTGCACCTCGCCACCACCGTCGTGCGCATCCACGGCGGCGAGCGCCTGAACAAGGTCACGGTCGCGCCGGTCGACGAGGCGCTGCGGCCGATCATGGAGCGCGCCTGGGACGTACCGTGCGACACCCTGCTCGTGTCGATCGGCCTGATCCCCGACAACGAGCTCGCCCGCCACCTGGGCGTGCGCCTCGACCCGGTCACCACCGGCCCGGTGGTCGACAGCGCCATGCAGACGAGCCGCGACGGCGTCTTCGCCTGCGGCAACACCGTGCACATCCACGACCTGGTCGACATGGTGTCGCAGGAGTCGCACCTCGCTGGCACGGCCGCCGGCGGCTTCGTGGCAGGGCGGACCGTGCCTGCCGACAACGTCCGCCTGACGCCCGGCGCCAACGTGCGCTACACCGTCCCCTCCACCATCTCCACCGACCGCGAGCACACCGTGTACCTGCGCGTCCAGAAGCCGATGACCGAGTGCACGCTCAAGCTCGGCGACGTCTACGCAAAACCGCTGCGCTACGTGGTGCCCGCCGAGATGGTGACGCTCAAGGTGCGGCCGCGCTTCCTCGAGGCGTTCCATGGCGGCACCCTCGCGGTGTCGGTCGAACCGCACGAGGCGGCGTCGGCGAAGGGAGCCGCGGCATGAGCCCGGAGCACGAACACGCGCACGAGTCCGCCCATTACCTCTGCATCGGCTGCCCGCTGGGCTGCCGGCTCGAGGTGGACGCCATCGACGGCGAGGTGGTCGAGGTGCGCGGCAACTCCTGCAAGCGGGGCAAGGAGTTCGCGGTGCAGGAGCACACCGACCCGCGCCGCTTCGTCACGACGACCGTGCGGACCCTCGGCGGACGCTGGCCACGCTTGCCGGTCAAGACCGCCACCTCGGTGCCGAAGGGGCGCGTGGTCGACGTCGCGCGCGCGCTGCACGAGCTCACGCTCACGGCGCCGGTGGCGATGGGCGACGTGGTGCTGGCCGACGTGCTGGGCACCGGCGTCGACGTGGTCGCGACGCGCGACCTGCCCGTGCGCAGGTAGCCGAATCCGCGTGCGTCAGGTCACCAGCACCGGCACCTTCGAGGTCCGCAGCACCCGCTCGAGCACCCCGCCGAGCACCGTCTCGAGCCACCGCGCGTACCGGTGGCTCCCCATCAGGATCAGGTCGCAGCCGCGCGCCTCGGCCGTGGCGACGATCGCGTCGGCGACCGGGCCGGAACGCTCGACGTAGTCGGCGGCCACCCCGTGGCGCTCGAGGTACGCGCGCGCCTCGCCGAGCGTCGACGCCGCCGTCCGCGCGAGCTCGGTGACCGTGACGACGACGAGCGGCAGGTCGCGCTTGGCGGCGAGGTACGCGCCGGCGAAGAGCGCCGCTTGGCTCCGCGGCCCACCGTCGTACGCGACGAGGCCCTTCGCGAGCGGGCTGGCGCCGGCCGGCACCGCCATGACCGCGCAGGGCGAACGCCGCAGCAGCGTCATGACGCCCGGCGCCAGGGCGCCCGACGGCAGCAGCACGGGCGCGACGACCAGGTCCATCCAGGCGGCGCGCGCGAGCAGCGCGGGGATGGGCGCGCCGATCGCGACGGTGAACTGGGCGGCGACCTCCGCCTCCCTGCAGGCGGCGTCGAAGCGCGCGCGCAGCGCCTCGACCGCGTCCCCCTCGGCAGCGGTCGCCGACGCCACGACGTGCACGGCGTAGAGCCGCGAGCGCTCGCGCACGGCCACGGCCAGGGCTTGATCGACGGCCGCCCACGCGGCCGGGACGGCGTGCACCTGCACGAGCACGTCGTCCGCCAACGCGACCTCCTCGCCGTCGCCGCGGCGGCGGCGCGCCACCGCCTCCAACACCGCGTCGCGCGTCGCGCTCGGGTCGGCGTCGCGCTCGTCCTGCGA
>JAGXHO010000129.1 GCA_024636105.1 Trueperaceae bacterium
GTACACCAGGAACCTTCCCTACTCCGCGTTCCGCCAAGCGTTCGGCGAGCTGTGCCAAGGGCTCTTGCGGGCGGATCCGCTCGAGCGGCAGCGATTCAAGAGCGACATCCTCGAGGCCGTCGGGGACAGGGGCCAGCTGCTGGTCGACTTGGTGCCGGAGTTCGAGCTCCTCCTCGGCCAGCAACCGCCTCTGGCGGAAATCAGCCCACAGGAGGCGCGGCACCGCTTCGCTCAGGTGCTCCGCGACTTCCTCATGACGATCTGCCGACCCGAACACCCCCTCGTGCTCTTCATCGATGACTGGCAGTGGGCCGACGCGGCCTCGTTCGAGCTGCTCAAGCAGATCGAGGTGGGCATCACCCTGCAATACCTCTTGGTGATCGCCTCGTACCGCGACGACGAAGTCACCGCGGACCACGAGCTGACCGCGACGACGAACGATCTCCGCGGCCGAGGGGTGCCGGTGGAGGTGCTTCATCTCGGAAACCTTGCACTAGAGGACGTGCGCGACTTCGTGGCGGGTGCGCTGACGTCCGACACCGTGCGCGTCGCGGGGCTTGCCGCCCTCATCTACGAACGGACGTCGGGGAACCCGTTCTTCGTGTCCTCGTTCGTCGACGTCCTCGAGGACTTGGGCTTGGTCTGGTGGGACCAGCCCGGATCCCGGTGGCAGTGGGACGTCGACGCCATCGAGCGGGCCGACCTTCCGGACGACATCGTCGAGCTCTTCGCCCTCAAGCTTCGGAGGCTCGACGGCGAGGACCAGCGTCTGCTCTCCCTGGCCGCCTGCCTCGGCAACCGGTTCGACGCGGGAACGCTGAGCATCATCAGTGGCCGACCGACGTCGGCTTGCCTGCCCGTGCTCGATCGGGGCCTGGCGGCTGGGCTGCTGGTGCCACGGAGCGCCGGCGCGCCGTCCGGGAGCGCTGCGGGCCGCGACCGCGCCTTCGCCTTCCGGCACGACCGGCTTCAGCAAGCCGCGTACTCGCTGATCGATCCGGTCGAAGTGCCGGAGACGCTGCTGAGCATCGGTAGGCTCCTCCTGGACAACCTGCACCCCGAGGAGGTCACCGACAGAATCTTCGAGATCGTGCAGAACCTGAACGCCGGCGAGCACCACATCCACCATGCTGCGGAGCTGTCGAGGGTGATCGAACTGAACGTGCGCGCGGCTCGCAACGCGTACGCCGCCACCGCCTACGCGTCGGCCCTCCACTTCTATCGGGCCGCCGATCGCTTCCTCGCGCGGCCAGGTGTTTCGGAGCTGCTGTGGCGAGACGCGCACGACCTGCTGACGGACCTGTTCCGCGGGCGAGCCGATTGCGAGTTCCTCGAGGGCGACTTCGCCGAAGGTGAGAAGTGCATCCAGGTCGCCGTCGCGCACGCCCGCACGCCGCTCGAGGAGGCGGAGTCGCTGGCAAGCCTGATCGTCCAGTACACGCTGCTTGCCAAGTATCCGGACGCGATCGCGACGGGTCGCCGGGCATTGTCCGCCTTGGGCGTCACGCTGCCGGTGGACGGGTTCGATCAGGCGTGCCGAGACGAGGTCGCCGAGGTACGCCGACGGCTCGCTGGCCGATCGGCCGCGCAACTCGTCGACCTACCGGACATGACCGACCCGACGATGCTCATGGTCGCGAAGATCCTGATCACCATGGGACCGCCCTGCTACCGCGCCGACCAACGCCTCTGGAGCGTCATCGTGCCCATGGTCGTGGCCATGACGCTCCGGCACGGCAACATCCCGCAGACAGGGTACAGCCACACGGCCTTCGGCGGCCTGCTGGGTTGGGTGGACCGGGACTACGCCACCGCGAAGGAGTTCGCCGAACTCGCCACGCGCTTGATGACGGAGAAGTTCCGCGAGCCGTCGGACCAGAGCGTCTTCTACCTGATGATCGGGAGCTCGATCCGACATTGGTTCAGCCACCTGAAGGACGGAAGTCGGGACTACCGGAACGCGTACGAGATCGGGCAGCTGTCGAACAACCTGCAGTACGCGGCCTACGCGTTCGGTCACGACATGTACAGCCGCTTCTACCAAGGTGCTCCCTTGGAGCAGGTGGTCCGAGAGGCAGAGCGCTCGCTCGCGTTCAGCCGAGCACGCCACAACCGGTGGGCCGTCGACCTCATGGAGGGCGGCCTGAGCGTCTTCGACGCGCTAGCCGGCACGGCCGCCCCGGGGGGAAGCGGGAACGCCGAGTTCGAGGCGGCGTACCTGCAGCGACTCGAGAAGCACGAGAACATCCAGGTCTTGTGCATCTATAAGATCCTGGTGGCGCTCTCGCGGCTCCTCACCGGCGACTTCGCGGGTGCGCTGGCGGCCTCGGATGAGGCCGAGCCGCTCCTCTACACCGTCGGAACGCAGGGCTTGCTCCCGTGGCCGGAGCACGTCTTCGCCCGGTCGCTCATCCTGGCGTCGCTCTACTCGACGGCCGATGCCGACCGCCAGACCGCGTGGCGCGCAGATCTCGCGGGGATGCTCCACGACCTGCGCGTCTGGGCGGACAACAGCCCCGAGAGCTTCGAACACAAGTACCTGCTCGTGGCCGCGGAGCTAGCGCGGATCGAGGGTAGAGCAGGCGATGCGGTGCTGCTCTACGACCGGGCCGTGGCGGCCGCCCGAGCCGGCGACTTCTTGCAATGGGAAGGGGTCGCGAACGAGCGGGCGTACGAGTTCTGGCAGGACCAGGGGGTCGAGCGGCTCGCGCAGGGCTACTGGCAGCAGGCCTACGTCTGCTACCAGCGATGGGGCGCCGGCACCAAGGTCCGGGCGATGGAAGCGGGGTACCGGGCCTACCTCGTCCGCAACCTCGAGGGGGACGCCGTTGGCGGGGGCCTTGGCGAGCTCGTGAAGTCCGAGCTCGTGGAGCGGCAGATTCGTCAGCTCCGCGAGCACGCGGGACAGGCGCAGCTCGCCCACCGCCAGCGCGAGGCGGCGACGCGCGCCGAGGAGCTCGACCAGGCCATGCGCAGGTTGCGGGTGGAGAGCGCCGAGCGCAGAGAGTCTGAGGAACCCGTTCGCCACATGGCGCTCCACGACGCGTTGACGAAACTGGCCAACCGTCGCCTCCTCGACGAGGCGCTCGCGGAGACGTTGGCCGCCGGCGGACGGACGACCCTCCACGGCGCGCTGATGTATTTCGACCTGGACAACTTCAAGGCGCTCAACGACTCATTCGGGCACGCTGCCGGGGACCGGCTGTTGATCGAGGTCGCGCGCCGCCTGAAGCACTGCGTGCGCGAGACCGACACGGTGGCGCGGATCGGCGGCGACGAGTTCGTGGTGATGGTCCGAGGCCTCGGGGGTGACCGGAGCGCCGCCACCGATCGGGCCAGCGCCATGGCCGAGAAGATGCGCTCGGAACTGGCGAACCCGTATCGGTTCTCGGTCCGGCGCGAGGACCGGACCGAGAGCCGCGAGCACCGTTGTTCGGTGAGCATCGGCCTGCTCATGTTCGCCGTACCCGGTAGCACCGACCCCGAAGCGATGTTGAGGCAGGCGGACGCCGCGATGTACCGCGCAAAAGCGGCCGGTGGGGACAAGGTGCACCTCGTCGCTGCCACCACTGGCTGAAACCACGCGCTTGCCCAACTCCATGCGCATCAACACCCGCCGGAATCCGCTGACGACCGACGACGTATCGGCCGCCTTGCGAAAGCCCGCCTGCTCGCACAGGGCGCGGGTGCCGACGTACGCCATCGTCGCGTCGACCTTTGCGCGCTGCCGCCTGCGCGTGCCCACTCGCCTTGGGCTCGCGCCGTTGCCAGATCAGCCGGGCGCCGCCGGCGGTCCGGACCGCTTCCAGACGCTCAGGCTCGGCTGCATGCGTCGGACCTCCACGCCGACGTCCTCGACGAATCCGGAGAAGCCCCGCTGCACCTTGTAGGCACCGAAGCAGTCGCGGCCGCTGCCCCATGGGCAGACCTCGTCCGGACCCCAGGCCACCACGTCGAAACAGCCGAGGCCGCAGCCACGCACGTCGAAGACGGCGACGAGGTCGAGGTCGACGCTGCCCCGCCAAGCACCGAGGGTGGTGCCGATCACCTGAGCGAGCAAGGTCGCCAGCGCCTCGCGCTCCATGGGCGGCGGCGCCACCACCAGGCTGAGGTCGACGTCCGAATCGGGACGGCACCCGCCATTGATCCCGCGGGAGCCGTGCAGCACGACCTGGACCACGGCCGGGTGGACGACCAAGCCACCATCGCGCAACCGCGCGTGGGTGTCCGGCAGGCGGGCGGCGAAGCCAGGATCGAGCTCGGTGCACGCCCGCAGCGACGGGACGTGGGCCGGCAGCGCACGCATCACTCGTACCCGAGCCGGATCGACCCTGGGAACGGCTTCCCGTCCGCATCGACGAGCCGGTCGATCTCGATCCGGATGCCCTCGCCCGCGACCAGCGAGCGCGAGGTCAGCACGACGAACGTGCGGTCGTCCTCCCACTGGGTGCGAAGGCGCAAGGGCGCATCGACGACGGTCGTGACCGTCGTCCGCGTGCGTGCGTTACGCACCATCGCGACGTCGAACCGGACCTCGACCCGTCCGGCGGCGTCGGCCAGGGCGCCGGCGCCGCCCGACGCCGGCGCGATCGTGACCGTAGCGGGGGAGCGGACCGGAACGATGTCGAGCGCAGCCCCGATGAGGACGCCGCCGAGCAGGAGCGGAACGGCGAGCGTTCCGACGCGAGCGCGAACGTCCCACCTCCCCGGCGCTGGCGGATCGAGGGCGAAGAGGCGCCGCCGCCAGACCACGACGAACGCAGCCCCGACGGCGGTGGCGACGAGGTGCCACACGTTCGTGGAGTGCGCCTGCATCTGCGCGCTCGCGATGGTGACCACGATCCAGATCCAGAGAAGCAGCGCGACGGCGATCCACCACCGCGCGCTACGGATCACCCCGACGCCGCGTTGGCGAACGTGCACGACCAACCCGGCGAGGGCGGGAGGCACGAGCGCCCATGCGATGCCTGAGGTCCCGTCGCCATAGCTCCCCATCACCCACGAGGCCACCAGCTGCGCCGCGACGGCGCTCACGACGAGCACGGCGAACCGACCGGAACCGAGCCGCCGCTCCGCCTCGCGTCCGAAGACGAGGATCACGGCGACGTTCGTCACTAGGTGCAGGTACAGCGGGACGACGGTGCGGTCGACGTGCACGAACAGCGCTGTGACGAACCACCAGGGATATCGATGCGGCGGTGCTGCCGTGAGCACGTGGCGCAGCCACGGCCAGATGTACACGGCCAGCGATGCGAGCACGGCGCAGACGCTCAGCACCAGCCAGACGGGCGGCATCCGGCGCGGCTGCACCACGCCGACCGACCGTTCCGCCGGCATTGACTGGCCCGACTGCATGCCGAACACGACGGCCTCCGGGGGCGACCGAACCAGGTCCCGTCGGCCGCTACGATCGTCGGGACCGCGGACGCCGACCCTGCCGCGACGACCGCGCGCGCGAACGAGCGTAGCGTCGTTGAGCCCGCGCCAGCAGAGACGAAACGCCCTGCCCGACCGTGCGCGGGTGCTAACGCAACTCGAGCTGCATGAGTACTCGCGGGAACCCGCTCACGACCGACGACGTGTCGGCCACGTGCCGGAAGCCTGCCGTCCCGAACAGGGCGCGGGTGCCGACGTAGGCCATCGTCGAGGCGACCTTCGCGCCACGGTTGTCCACCGGGTACCCCTCGATCGCAGGAGCCCCTTGGGAGCGCGCGTACGCGATGGCGACCGGTACGCCGTAGACGACCTCGAAGGACCGCGACCACACGTCGTGGGCGGCGTCACGCGGCATGCGCGCACCCGGTCCGGGAACGCGGTGCGGTGCGCGCATGGGCGCGACGGTACGGCGGGTCGCGGTGGAGGGTCCCGTCGGAGGCGCGTCGCCGTGCGTCACCCTTCGCTCGGCGCGACGACCTCCAGCTTGATCCGCTCCGGGTCCTCGCAGAACACCGCGTAGTACCCCGGCCCCGTGGCGAACGGGTAGCGGTCGTCGTAGAGCAATGGGAAGCCGCCGTCCAGCAGCCACTGGCGCACCTCGTCGACGTGCGTGCGCGACCGCGCCCGGAACGCCAGGTGGTTGAGCCCCACCCGCCGGCGGTGGTAGCCCGCCGCGCGGTGGTCTGCCGGCGCCTGCACCAGGCAGACGTAGGGGTCCTGCTCGCCCTGGAGGTAGTTCACGCCCTGCGACCAGCGTTCCGCCTCGTACCCGAGCAGGCTCATGAACGGGGTCCAGAACGCCCTCGAGCGGTCGACGTCGCGGACGTAGAGTTCGACGTGGTGCAGCATCATTCCTCCGTGGAGCGCGCGACCAGATCGGCGGACTCGACGTCGCCGCGCCGCCGCAGGCCCTCGACCACGCCGGCCCGATCCGTCGCCGGTCGGTTCTGGCTCGCCTTCCATTTGCCCAGTAGCCGATCGATGGGGATCTCGACGCCGACGATCGCGCCCAGTTGTCGCTCCACGAACTCGTCCGGCGCGTCCACGACCGCCCACGGCGCCGGCTCGGCCGCCTCGTGCGCGTCGGTGAGCCCCGAGACGTGCGCTAGCAGCCAATCGCGGTCTTGGATGAACGCCGGCACCCCGCGCGCGTGGACGACCGCGTAGTTCCAGGTCGGCACCACCTTGCCGTGCTCGGATTTGGCCGCGTACCACGACGGTGTCACGTACGCTTGCGGCCCCTGGAAGGCGACCACGCTCCGGACGAC
>JAGXHO010000130.1 GCA_024636105.1 Trueperaceae bacterium
CCCCCCACCCGGGCGCCGCGCCGCCTGCCTCCCGCTTGGGCCGGCTGGGCGGTCGCGGGGGTCGTCGCCGCCGCGAGCGTCGGCACCGCCTGGGAGCGCCAGACGGCCTGGCGCGCCAGCGAGAGCGACCGCGTGCTGGTGGCCGGCTGGCTGACGCGCGACGACGTCACCACGTGGCCGCTCCCAGCACTGCCCGGCGCCCGCAGCCCGGGCACCGTGATGGTGGCCGACGACGGGGTGGTGCTCGTCGTCATGCGCGCGCCCGCACCCGCCGGCAGCGCCTACCGCGCCTGGGGCGTCGGCCCCGACGGCGCCACCGCGCTCGCGGACGTGCCGCGGACGGTGTTGCGAACGCCGGCGACCGGTTTCGACGAGGTCGTCGTGTCGCTCGAGCCGCGGCGCGCGACGACCGGTCCGACCGACCCGCTCGGCGCGGCCCCGCTCCCGACCGCACCCTGAACGACCGTGCATCCGATGGGCGCCCGCGCGCGTATCGGAGGGTGGAGGTCCAAATGATCCGACGCACGCTATCCACCCTCGCCATCGCCCTGTCCTTCGCCCTCGTCGGCGCAGCCCTCGCCCAGGCCGTCACGCCCGTGGTGCAGGTGCGCTACGACGCCGCTCTCGGCCACTTCCTCACGGACGACGCCGGGATGACGCTCTACGTGTTCTCGAACGACGAACCGGGCGTATCGAACTGCGTCGACAACTGCGCGACCAACTGGCCGCCGGTGATCGTCGCCGACGCCAGCCTCGTCACCAACCCGCTGGCGATCCCGGCCGGCTTCGACACGACCACCCGCGCCGACGGCAGCGTGCAGCTCACCTACGGCGGCTGGCCGCTGTACGGCTGGGCCAACGACGCCGCGCCCGGCGACACGACCGGACAGGCCCGCGGCGGCGTCTGGTGGGTCGCCAACCTGAGCCCGTCCGTGCAGGTGGCCACGCACCCGACCTTCGGCGAGATCCTGGTCGGCCCCACCGGCATGGCGCTCTACACCTTCCGCAACGACGCCGACGGCACCTCGAACTGCAACGGCGGCTGTGCGGCCAACTGGCCGCCGCTGGTGGGCGGCTTCGATCCGGCGGGCCTCATGCCCACCCTCGGCGCCGGCGTCGACGGTGACGTGGCGCTCTTCGCGCGCGCCGACGGCGGCGCGCAGGTCGTGCTCAACGGCATGCCGCTCTACTACTGGCGCAACGACTTCGTGCCGAGCGACGCCACCGGCGACGGCGTGGGTGGCAACTGGGACATCGCGCGGCCCTGACCGTGCGGTCCTGAACCCGCAAGCCTGATCGACGTACTCGAACGCGGCCGCCGGCAATCCGGCGGCCGCGCTTTCGTCAAGACCCCACGTACGCGCGGGCGACCGCGAACTCCAGTTCATCGCCGCCCTCGAGCTCCATCCGGATCACCGGCGCCGGGGTGGATCACGGTGGCCTCCTTCGGTCAGGGAGCGGACTCCTTCGTTGCAGTGGCGGCCTCAGCGTAGCAGGGGCGCTCCGGCGCGCCGCCGTAGGGGTCGCGTCACGGCCCCACCCCAGCGACCGAAGCGGCAATCGTCCTGAACGCCGCCAGCGTCTCGGTCTCGCGGTCGGCGAAGCCCGGGTCGGTGCTCGTTTTGACGATCACGACGCGGTGACCAGGGTGCACGTATACGAACTGACCCCAGATCCCCATCGCCAGGAAGTCGCCCTCGTCGCCGTCGGGGACCCACCACTGGTAGCCGTAGCGGAAGCCCGCGCCGAAGCCCGCGTTGGGCGCGATCGCGATCGCGCTCGGACGCAGCGAGGCCTCGACCCACGCGGCCGGCACCACCTGCCGGTCGTCGCGCTGGCCCCCGTTCAGGAAGAGGCGACCGAAGCGTGCGTAGTCGCGCAAGGTCGCCCCGAGGAAGGCGTACGTGAGCTCCTGACCGTGCAGATCAGTGCCCCAAGCCCCGTCGGCATCCATGCCGACCGGCCCCCAGATCGCCTCTTCGAGGAACTCGGCGACGCTCGCGCCGGTGGCGCGCACGAGCAGCAGGCCGAGCGCCTGGGCGTCGCTGCTGGCATAGCTCTGGACGGTGCCGGGCTCGTGCGCGCGCGGCAGCCGCGCCAGCACGTCCACCACCGGCCGCCGCAGCACGAAGAGCCGGATCGGCAGCTGCATGACGTCGGACCCGAGCCGAGTGTAGTCCTCGTCGAAGGCGATGCCGGACGCCATCGTCAGCACGTCGCGGATGGCGACGCCCTCGTACCCGCTGCCGACGAGCTCCGGCACGTAGTCGCTGATGGCGTCGTCGACCGATCGGATGTGCCCCCGCTCGAGCGCGATGCCGACGAGGGCAGAGGTGAACGACTTGGCGACGGAGAACGACGTCGCCAGCGAACGCTCGTCGTAGCCCGCGAAGTACGCCTCGTGCACGAGGACGCCGTCGCGGGCGACCAGCAGACCCGTCGTCTCGCTCGCGCGCAGGAACTCTGCCAACGAGCGCTCCTCGCCGCCGAAGGCGAAGCGCGCGGGCAGCGGACGCTCGTCGCGTTGGAACGCCCAGGGTTCGCCCCCGGCCGCGACCGCGTGCGCCGGCAGAGCCTCGTGGAGGGTGCGGAAGTTCTCGGCCCGTTGGCCGTCCGCAAACAGGTTCAGGACGCCGCCGGCGGGGCCCAGGCGCACGTAGAGGAAGCCGCTCACGACGACGACGACCAGGAGCGCGCCGGAGACGACCGCCACGGCAAGCGCGATGCGGCGAAGGGTGCGGGGCACGCGGTTCCTCTCTTGCGCACGGCGCCCTGGGACGGGCGGCCGCGCCCTCGAGGGTACGCGTCGGCGCCCGTCGGAGCTACGGTTGGACGTCCCCATCTCGGGCGTGCACCGTCACGGCCCCAGGCGCGCCATGCGTCAGGACCCCACGTGGGTCCGCAAGAAGGTCGCCTGGCTCGCCATGAACGCCCGCGTCAGCGGCGTGCCCGGCGCGAACGCGTCGAACGCGTGCGGCGCGCCCGGCACCACGTCGAGCTCGGTTGCGACCCCAGCCGCCTCGAGCCGCGCCGCGTAGGCGCGGTCCTCCTCGACGAACAGATCGAGCGCGCCCACGCCGATCCAAGCCGGCGGCAGGCCGCTCAGGTCCGAGCGGCGGGACGCGACGGCGTGGGCCGAAACGTCGGTCGCCCCCGGTTCGCGACCGAGGTAGGCCGACCACCCCGCGCGGTTGCTGCGGTTGTGCCAGACGAAGTGCCCGGCGTCGTCGAGCTCGCGGCGGGCCGCGGTGCGGTCGTCGAGCATCGGGTACACGAGCAGCTGGCCAGCCGGCATCGCGCCACCCTCGTCGCGCAGTCGCTGGGCGAGGCAGGCGGCCAGGCCGCCCCCCGCGCTCGCGCCGCCGACGGCGATGCGCGCCGGATCCACGCCGAGCGCGCCGGCCGCGCCCTGAAACCACCTCCAGGCGGTATGGGCGTCATCGAGCGCCGCCGGGAACGGGTGCTCCGGGGCCAAGCGATAGTCCACGGACACGACGACCAAGCCAAGATCGCGCGCCCACGGCGCGCAGCGGCCGTCGTCGGCCGCCGGTCGACCGACGATCAGGCCACCGCCGTGCAGCCAGAGCAACGCGCCGCCCGACGCGACTGCTTGCGGCCGATAGACGCGCAGCGGCACCCCGGCTTCGACCTGGTCCACCACGTCCACCCCCGCCCGCGGCACCGGCCGCGCGAGCGCCGACGCCCACCGCCACAGCGGGAGCGCCCCGCGCCAGTGGAACGGGATCGTGGGCAGCGCGACGCGGCGCAGGTCGGGGTGGAGGGCAGCGCGGTCGGGCTTCATCGAGCGTCAGCGTACCCGTGGCTACGCGAAGCGAGAACGCCGGAGCGGGCCCGCTAGCGCTCCGCGCTCAGGTCCAGGACGTGCACCCGGTTTCCCGAGGGGTCGTCGAAGGCAACGTAGCGCCCGGGGGGGATGCTCGTGGGGGGCGCGACGAAGGCGAGCTCGAGCATTCTCGCGTCATAGAAGGCGTCGACGTCGTCGACCTCGAAGAACGGTCCCGGCTTGTCGCCCCCCGGAGCGTCCTGGTCGAGCATCAACTGGATGTCGGTGCCCGGAAGCGCCAACCCGGCGGTGAGCTCACCCTCGCGCCACGCGACCTCGAACCCCAGCGTGTCGCGGTACACCGCCAGGGCCGCACCCAGGTCCTTCACCGGCAGGTAGATCAGTGACAGCTTCATGCGGCCACCTCCTCTACCCGAAGCGTAATCGCATTACGGAAACGTGTCAACAGGTTATGCTGACGCCGTGCGCGACTGGATCCCCGTTCCCGGCAGCGCCAAGGCCCGCCTCCTCGCCGCCGCCATCGCCCGGTTCGAGGCCGACGGCTTCGAGGGCGCGAACGTCACGGCCATCGCCCGCGAGGCGGACGTCACCACCGGCGCGCTGTACCACCACTTCGGCTCGAAGCAGGGCCTCTTCGACGTCGTGCGCGAGGAACTCGAGCGCCGCGTGCGCGACCGGGTGCTCGGCGCGCACGCGGCGCTAGGGGGCGGTCGCGCCGGGCTCATGGCGGCGTTGCTCGTCGGCTTCGATGCCACCACCCAACTGAGCGCCGCACGCATCCTCAGCGACCCGGCGGCGACCCCCGACCGCGACGTCCTCGGGCCGACGCTCGCGTCGTTGACCGGCCCAGCACCGGCAGGGACCGCGACCGTCCTGCTCGGCGCGTTCCAGGCGGCGCTCGCCCGCGTCGCCGACGGTGGCGACGCGGCGGAGGTCCGGCGCGCGCTCGCGTGGGCACTGGCCGCGCCCGACCAGCACGCGCCCGGCTAGCGTCCCTCCGGCCCGTCGTCCCACGCGCGCGGCCCGGCGCTACTCCGCGGAACGGGGCTGCATCTGCAGGGCGATCATGCGCCAGCCCTCGTCGCGCTTCGCGTACGCCGCCGTGTAGCGAAGGCTCGAGACGGATTCGGTCCCATCGGCTCCGGCGAACCTCAGGTCCGCGGTGCCGAAGATCAGCGCGAAGGACCCCTCGACCCGCACGGTGCGTTCGCGCAACGTCTGGCCGGTCATGCCCATGCCCAGGACGTTCTGGATCAACGCTTCCTTGCCCAGCGTCGTGCCCGAGCTGGCGTTGAACACGAACGCGTCGTCGACCAGGCGCCGCAGCGCCGCCTCGTCGCGGTCCACCTCCGCGGCCACGTAGGCGTCCTCCGCGGCGAGGACGTCCCGCTCGTCGGTGGCCATCGTCGGGTCGGCCTCCAGTGCGGGGACGACGGCGAGCAGCTCGAACGAACAGCACACCACCGGCATGTCGTCGGCGGGCGCGCGGCCGATGCTGGCGCACTCGCGCCCGAAGACGTCCCAATGCGCGGCCCGCCAATGCGCGAGCGAGCCGTCCCCCTCCCCCTCGAGGGCCGCGAACGCGGCGTCGACCGCGTCGAAGGCGGCGACCTGCACGCTCACCACGCGGGTGACCGC
>JAGXHO010000131.1 GCA_024636105.1 Trueperaceae bacterium
CGCCTCGCTGGCGTCGTGGTGGAACGCCCGGATCGTGCTCCGCCGGATGGTGCCGCGCCGCCACGCAGTGCGCGCGGTGGCCGGCGCCTGCGTCGCGGCGCTCGCGATTTGGGCGTCGCTCCTTTGACGCGCCAGCGCGCCGCGCGCGGCGGCGGCGCCCGTGTGGTCGACGGGTCCTAGAAGGCGCTCTCGCCCGTGATCGCGCGCCCCAGGATCAGCGTGTGCACGCCGTCGGTGCCCTCGTACGTGGCGACCGTCTCGAGGTTCAACATGTGGCGGATCGCGACGTACTCGGTGGTGATGCCGTTGCCGCCGAGCAGGTCGCGCGCCGCCCGCGCCGTCGCGAGCGCCGCACGCACGTTGTCGCGTTTGGCCAGCGACACCCGAGGCGGCGTGTCTTGACCGCGTTCCTTGAGCCGTCCGAGTTGGTGGGCGACGAGGCTCCCCTTGGTGAGGTCGGCGAGCATGTCGGCGAGGCGCGCTTGCACGAGCTGTTTGGCGGCGAGCGGTGCGCCGAACGAAGGTCGGTCGGCGACGTAGGCGACCGCCTCCTCGAAGCAGGCGAAGCCGGCCCCGAGGACCCCCCAGGCGATGCCGTAGCGCGCCTGGTTGAGGCAGGCGAGGGCGCCACCCAGGCCGGCGACCTCCAGCCGCTGGGCGTCGGGGACGACGACGTCGTCGAGGTAGAGCTCGCTAGTGACCGAGGCGCGCATCGACGCCTTGGTCTTGATGTCGACCGCCTGGAAGCCGGGACGATCGGTGTCCACGACGAAGCCGAGGACGCGTCCGTCGCCGCCTTCCTCCCGCGCCCAGACGATCGCGAGGTGCGCGCGCGAACCGCTCGTGATCCAGCGCTTGACGCCGTTGATCACCCAGTCGTCGCCCACGCGGCGGCACCGCGTGCGCATGGCGCCGGGGTCGCTGCCCGCGTCGGGTTCGGTGAGCCCGAAGCAGCCGACCGCTTCGCCCGACGCCAGCCGGGGGAGCCAGGACTTCTTGACCTCCTCGCGCGCCCACCGGTGGATCGGGTACATGACCAAGCTCGATTGGACGCTCACGAAGCTGCGCAGACCCGAGTCGACGTACTCGACCTCGCGGTTCAGCAAGCCGTAGGCGGTCGCGCTCGCGCCGGCACCGCCGTACGCTTCGGGCAGCGTGACGCCGAGCATCCCCTGGTCGCCCAGGCGCTTCGCCAGGTCGGCCGGCAGCGTGCCCTCGGTCCACCAGTCGGCGACGTGCGGCAGGAACTCCGCGCGCACGAACTCGCGCACGCCGTCGCGGATCATCCGCTCTTCGGGGGCGAGCGTGGCGTCCAGGTCGTAGAAGTCGTCGATTCGGGCGGTCCCTGCGGTCGTCATGGGTGCGTGCGCGCGGTCAGTCGTCGCCGAACAGGCGACGGAGCGCGTCCTCCTTGGTGGTGGTCCGGACCGCGCGCCAGCGGGACTCGGTCTCGTGGGCGCGGCCCGCTTCGGCGAGCGACGCCAGCGAAGCTTCGATCGTGTCGATGGCCAACTCCTCGTACCGGTGCTCGTCGACCAACCGCTGCACCTCGCGCACCGTCGCCCCGTGGGCGCCGGCACGCTCGAGCGCTTCGAAGACCCACTCGTCGACGGTCATGCGTTCATCCTACGACGCGTCGCGCGCCACCGGCGCGTCGCCATCGGCCCGGCGCGGCGTCGACGTCGCGACCGTCCGCACCCCACCGACGACCTCGCCCCATGGCACGACGGGGCGCATCGTGATCACGTGCACGGGGCAGACGTCGACGCACGCAGCGCATCCGACGCAGCGATCGGCCTCGAGGTCGATGCGCATGGGCCCTTGCGCGGGGCGTCCGCCGACCCCGCCGGTGGGGGTGGCGTCCGGGGCGTCGTCGAACGCGCGTCGGATGGCGTCCGTCGGGCACACCCGGGTGCACGCCGGGCAGAAGATGCACCCGTCGGCGAGCGCCGGGAGCGGGAACGGCACGAGGTCCTCGGCCGCCAAGTCGGCGACTTCCAGCGCTCGCAGCCGTCGTTGGTGCTCGGCAGGCAGCGGCGGGCGGTCGGTGGCCCCGCGCGGCTCCTCGGGCGCCAGCTTCTCGAGCGGCCCGAGGGCGACGCCGCCGGCCTGCTTCATCTGGCCCCATCCGACGCGGAACAGGTCGCGCCGCGACAGCGCTCGTGGATCGACGCTCGGATCGAGCCGTTCGATCTGGACGACGACGAACTCAGGCGACTCGTCGTGGACCTCCAGCAGCGCTCCGGCGGCCGCGACGGTCGCCGCCACGGCGTCGGGCACGTCGGCGGAACCGATCGCGCAGGCCTCGCACGCACCGCGTCCAAGGGTGACGCGCTCGTTGGCGGCGCCCATGCGGACGAGATCGCTCGCCTGCAACCGGGCGAGGCACGGGACCGACGGGGCGTCGCCGGCCACTTGCGAGCAGCGCACGTCGCGGGCGGTCGGGGCGCGCGTTCGGGGGGCGAGGGCATGGGACGGGCAGGCGACCACGCACAAGCCGCAACCGGTGCAGTCGATCGGGTCGATGGCGACCGTTCGGGTGATGGTGATCGCCTCGTGCGGGCAGGCGTCGGCGCACACCGTGCACAGCGCGCCGTGGTGCACGAGGCAGGTGGGCGCATCGAACTCCGGCGTCGCGTCGACGCGTTTGAAGGCCCAAGCCATCACGTCGCGGAACACGTCAGCCCCCGGTGTAGAGCTCGGTGCGGCCGGGCGAGAGCGTCTGCGGGAAGAGCGTGGCGTCTAGGTAGGCGTCGAAGCCTTCGAAGTCGACCTGCTGCTTCTGATCCGAGAGCGCCACGGCCGGGTTGGGATGCACCTCGATCATGATGCCGTCGGCGCCGACCGCCAGGGCCGCTTTGGTCAGCGGTACGAGCAGGTCGCGCCGACCCCCGGAGTGGGTCACGTCGACGAGGACCGGTAGGTGGGTCTCGAGCTTCGCGAGCGCTACCGCGGACACGTCGAGCGTGTTGCGGGTGAAGCGCTCGAACGTGCGGATCCCGCGCTCGCACAGGATGACGTTCGGGTTGCCCTCGTGCAGGAGGTACTCGGCCGCCATCACCCATTCCTCGATCGTCGCCGCGAGGCCGCGCTTGAGCAGCACCGGGAGCCGCGAGCGACCGGCCGACTTGAGCAACCGGAAGTTCTGCATGTTGCGCGCGCCGATCTGGACCACGTCCACGTACTGCTCGAACAACGGCAGGTCGGCGGCGTCCATGAGCTCGGCGACGAAGCGCAAGCCGTGGGCGTCGCATGCCTCCCGTCCGAGCCGCAGACCCTCCTCGCCCAACCCCTGGAAGCTGTACGGATCGGTGCGGGGCTTGTAGGCACCGCCCCGGAACAGCTTGACGCCGCGCGCCGCGACGTGCGCGGCGGTCGCCTCGACCTGCTCGCGCGATTCGATCGCGCAGGGGCCGGCGATCAACACCGCAGGGTGGTCGCCGCCGACCGGTACGTCGCCGACCCACACGACGGTGTCGGCCCGCCCATGCCGGCGCGAGGTCAGGTACTGGACCTGGTCGCGCTCCTTCTCGAGCTGCATCGATGCTTGGAAGACCTGCTTGAACAGGCTCTTGACCGTGGAGTCCGAGAACGGGCCGTGGTTCGCGGCGGTGAGGGCCTCGAGCATCGCCTGCTCGCGCGCCGGGTCGTAGTGCGATCGACCTTGGGCGGTCTGGAGTCGGCCGATGGCCTCGGCGACCTCGGCGCGCGCCGAGAGCAGCGCCAAGAGGTCGAGGTTCAGCGCGTCGATGCGGCTGCGAAGGGCGGAGATCTGGTCGTCCATGGAGCCTCCCAGGGGGCTGCGGATCAGGTGGGTGCGTCGTCGGGGTTGGGGCGCGTCCGCTCGACGCGTCGCTCGGAGGCCTTCACGACGAAGATGGAGAGCTCGTACAGGACGATGAGGGGGACGGCGACGAGGGCGAAGTTGAAGGGGTCGCCGGTGGGGGAGAGCCCGGCCGCGGCGATCAGGAGCACGATCAGCGTGACCTTGCGCGACCGCCGGAGCGTCTCGGCGCGCACGATACCCAAGCGCGCCAGGAGGAAACCGAGCACGGGCAGCTCGAACATCAGCCCGAACACGGCCATCAACATGAGCACGTTCCCGATGTAGCGGCCGATCGACAGGAACCCCTGCGCTTCGTCGCCGAGGAAGGCGAGGAGCACCGGGATCGTGATCGGAAGCACCAAGTAATAGGAGAAGAGGACGCCGCCGGAGAAGGCGGCCGCGGTGAGCAGGATGAAGGGCACGCCGAAACGGCGCTCCTCGAGGTACAGCCCCGGCGCGATGAAGGACCAGACTTGCGCGATCACGATGGGCGACGCGAGCACCAGGCCGAAGAACGAAGCGATCTGCATCGAGGCGGTGAACGGTTCGAGCAGCGAGAAATAGGTGAGCGTCATGCCTTCGGGGAGCGGGTGCTGCAGCCAACGCAGCACATCGAAGCGGAACGCGAACATCGTGCCCGCCCCCACCACCCAGGCGGCGAGGGCGATGAAGAGCCGGTTGCGAAGCTCGTCGAGGTGGTCGAAGAGGGTCACGAAGGGTTCACCGGACGGCGGCGAGCGGCACGACGCCGCCCGTGGCGAGCTCGCCACGGGCGGCGTCGTGGGCACCGCGGTCAGGACGCGGCGCTGCCGCCTCCTTGGGGATTGGAACCTTCGCGCGGCGCTTCGCCATCGCCGGACGTCGAACCGGTCGGCTCGGACGCGGACGCCTGGCTGGCCTTCGGCGCCGGACGAGGCTCGTCGTCGCCGTCCAAGTCGGACCTCATGTCGCGCAACTCCTTGCGGAAGGCGCGGACCGATTGCCCGAGACCCTTCGCCATCTCGGGCAACCGACGCGGCCCGAAGATGAGGAGCACGACTACGAGGATGATGAGGATCTCCCAGACCCCGAACGGACCGATGCGCATCAGACGACCTCCGTGCAGGCATGCTAGCAGAGCGCTGCGCGGCGACGGGTCCCGGCGCGCGACGGGCCGTCCCTGACGGGCCCGCACGCGGTCGGCGGGCGGTTGACACCCCCAGGGCACCGTGCTAGCCTCTTCCTTCGGACGCGCCGTGGAACCGTTCGGTTCTGCGCAGCGACCCCGGCGGCCCCAAGGCCACGGATACGCCCTCGGGATGCCACCCTAGCTCAACTGGTAGAGCACCCGATTTGTAATCGGAAGGTTGTCGGTTCGATTCCGATGGGTGGCTCCAAGCCGAGGCCGAGGCCGGATCGAGGAACCGCGGAGCGGACGTACGTGGGTAGGTGCCCGAGTGGCTAAAGGGGACGGACTGTAAATCCGTTGGCGTATGCCTACGCTGGTTCGAATCCAGCCCTGCCCACCACCGTGCGGGAGTAGCTCAGTCGGTAGAGCGTCAGCTTCCCAAGCTGAATGTCGCGGGTTCGAATCCCGTCTCCCGCTCCAGCGCGACCCGTGGCACCGCGCGTGCCGCGAAGCGGCTCCCTCCGGAGCCACGGTTCTTGTTCGGCGTGCCGTCACCGGCACGGTGCGGTGGGTGCAGGCTCGTGTAGCTCAGTGGTAGAGCACTCCCTTGGTAAGGGAGAGGTCGACGGTTCAATCCCGTCCACGAGCTCCAAACGCACCGCGGGAACGATCCCAGCCCCTCAGGCCCGGTCAGGGCCTGAGGGACTACCTTGCGAAGGCGCATCCTGCGCCGAAAGGACTCCGCCATGGCGAAAGCGACGTTCGAGCGTACGAAGCCTCATGTGAACGTGGGGACGATTGGGCATGTCGATCATGGGAAGACGACGTTGACGGCGGCGATGACGTTTACGGCTGCTGCGGCGGATCCGTCGGTGACGACGATGTCTTATGATCAGATCGATAAGGCGCCGGAGGAGAAGGCGCGGGGGATCACGATTAATACGGCGCATGTGGAGTATCAGACGAAGGCTCGTCATTATTCGCATGTGGATTGTCCTGGGC
>JAGXHO010000132.1 GCA_024636105.1 Trueperaceae bacterium
GCCCAGCGCCGCCCACGCGGCCGCGAGGTCGGCGGGGAGGCCGGGCGCCGTCGCCGGACGCCAGGCGGCGCCCGCCGGTAGGAGCGGGCGCGCGGTCTCGGGGATATCGGTGAGGATCGGCACGGGGGCGTCCGCGCCGAGCATACGCGGGCCCAGCGGCTCGGGACGCACCGGAACGCGCGCTCTCCACGTGGGAACGTCCCGAGCCGTTCAGACGGTCGACGGTGGCCACCGGACGACGAAGCGCGCGCCACCGCCCGGGCGCTCGTCGACGGCGACCGTTCCGCCGTGGCGTTCGACCAAGGCGGCGACGATCGCGAGCCCGAGCCCAGATCCCCCCGAGGCGCGCGAGCGCGCCGGGTCGGCGCGGTAGAAGCGCCGGAACACGAGCTCCCGCTCGGCCTCGGGCACGCCGGGTCCGTCGTCGGCGACGTCCAGAAGCGGCCCACCGCCGCCATCGGCGACCCGCACCCACACGTGGCCCCCGTCGGGTGCGTGGCGCAGCGCGTTGTCGAGCAGCGCGTTGACGATCTGCAGGACCCGCCCGGGATCACCGTCGAGCGGAGCTGGGGCGACGTCGATCGCGACGGCGATCCCCCGCTCCGCCGCGCGACCCTCGAACGCAGCAGCCGCCTGCGCCGCGAGCGCACCGAGGTCGAAGCGCTCGCGGCGCAGCTCGAGCGCGCCGGACTCGGCGGAGGCGAGCGTTCCGAGGTCCTGGACGAGCCTCCCCAGCAGCTCCACCTGCTGCAGCAGCTGCGCCACCCGCTCGGGATCGGGCGCCATCAAGCCGTCCTCGATCGCCTCGAGCTCGCTGCGCAAGACGGTGAGCGGGGTGCGAAGCTCATGCGCGACGTCGGCGGTGAGGCGTCGCCGCTGCACGTCCTCGGCCTGCAGCCGTTCGGCCAGGTCGTTGAAGGCACGCCCCAGGTCGGCGACCTCGCGCGGCCCATCGGGCGCCGCACGTGCGGCCCGTTCGCCACCGGCGTAGCGGCGCGTCGCATCGGCGAGCCGCACGATCGGGCGGCTCGCGTGCAGCGCCACCGCCGTCCCAGCCGCGGCCGCCACCACGAGCGCGACCACGCCGGCGCGCCACGTCGCCCCTTGGAGCTCACCGAGCAGTTGCTCGGAGGCCACGGCGGCGGACCCCATCGGGCGCTCGCCCACCGGCCCCGGACCGCCCCTCAGGGGCACACCGAAGGCCCGTGGAACGCGGTCGCGCGCCGCCTGCAAGCTCAGCAACCCGGTCAAGCCCACCGAGAACACCGCGGTGAGCGCGACCGCGAGCACGAGTCGGGCGCGGAGGCTCACGCTCGGAGCCGGTAGCCGACGCCCCGGACGGTCTCGAGCTGGCCGGCGCAGGCGCCGAGGCGGCGGCGCAGGTTCTTGACGTGGGCGTCGACCGTGCGCTCGTCGGCGAAGCCGTCGCTCCCGCCCTCGAGAAGCTCGGTGCGCCGGAACGCACGCCCCGGCTGGGCCGCGAGCGCGGCGAGCAGCCGCAGCTGAGCCGGGCTCAGATCGAGCGGCGCGTCGCCGCAGCGCGCCTGGAACGCATCGAGGTCGACGGCCAGGGCGCCGACGACGTGGTGGACCGGCGGGCGAACCTGGCCGGCGGCGCGGCGCAGGACCGCGCGCACGCGCGCGACCACCTCGCGCGGGCTGAACGGCTTGACGATGTAGTCGTCGGCGCCGAGGCCGAGGCCGACCAGCCGGTCGGCCTCGTCGGCGCGGGCGGTGACCATCAGGATCGGCACGTCCGAGCTGCGGCGCACCGCGCGCGCCACCTCGAAGCCGTCGACGTCCGGAAGCATGAGATCGAGCAGGATCAGGTCGGGGTTGGCCGCGCGCCACAGTTCGAGGGCACGGCGCCCGTCCGCCGCGCGCTCGACCGCGAAGCCCTCGGCCTTGAGGTAGCGCTCGAGCACCTCGGCGATCCGCGGTTCGTCCTCGACGATCAGGATGCGGGCTCCGGCCATGATCTCCTCGCTCTCCAGAACATGCTACGAAGCGCAGCACCCGGCCCTCCGGTCGGGCGACCGGAGGGCCGGGTGCTGCGCGTTCGCGGTCAGCTCACCAACGGCCACCGGGGCCGCGTGGGGCGCGGCGCGCCGCCATCGGGCGATCCTGCGGGCCGCTCGGGGCGTCGGTGCGGAACCGATGCTGCGGCTCGCCGCCGGCGTTCCGACCATCTTGGAGCCCTTCGCGGGTCGACAGGGCGGCGAAGGCGTCCGCGCCGCGCGCGGCCATGGTCTCGGCCTGGAGCTCGGTGATCGTGCCCTCGGCGAGCAGCGCGTCGATCGCTTCCTGGCGGGCGGCGAGGAACGCAGCCTCGACGTCGGCGAGGTCGACGCCGCGGTCGGCGGCGATCTGCGCGATCGAGGCACCGTCGGCCTTGAGCGCGTGCAGCTCGTCCGTCGTCAGCCCGAGCGCCTCGACGACGACGCCTTCGACCCGACCTTGCAGCGCTGCGCCGCCGAGCTGGGGCTGGGCGCGGTGTGCGTACCGGGGCGCCTCGACCTGCATCCGGCCCTGCGGCGCGCCGCGCGGCGCGACGTCGCGGAAGGAGTGCTGCTGGGCGAGCGCGAAGCCCGCGAGGAGGGTGGCGGCGGTGAGGACGAGGAGCGGCTTGATGTTCATGGTGGCTTCCCTTCGTGCTCCTGCGTTCGGAGTTGAGGCCAGCCTAGGCGCGCCTTCGTGAACGTCGTGCGAACGCTTCGTGCGCGATCGGTCCCGGACGTTCGGCCCTTGCGCGCGACGTCGGCGGCGTCCACCTACCGGGGGCAGGTCTTCTCTTCGTTCGCGCCGCGTCCACCCAACCGAAGGCGCCCGCCGCACCTGGGTCGGTGCGGCGGGCGCCTCGCGTGATGCGCAGTACGGTGTGGGCTGACCGGTGTGGGCCGACCGGTCAGACCGGGACGTCCTCCCGGACGATCACGAACTCGACGCGCGCGACGAGCGCGATGCCGACGGCGGCGAGCACGATGGGCCAGCTCCAGCTGAGCAGGACCAGCGCCAGGATCGCCGTGACGGAGAGCGGGAGGCGCATGCGGTCGCGACCGCCCTTGCGGGCGACGAGGGTGCGCTCGCTGAGCGCGCGCCAACCGCGGCGCAGGGCGCTGCCGACGCCTTCCGGGGCGGGGCGGGGGTCGGTGGGGGGCGCGGTCTGGGTCACGAACGGTCCTCCTCGGAGTAGGTGGGGGCCTGCGGGTGGGCGTCGGCCGGCGTGGCGCCGACGGACGTGGCGGTGGTGGGCTCGCGCGGCTCGACCCGCTCGACGGCGAGCGTCAGGTTGGCGACCAGCGCCGCCATGGCGCCCAGGGCGGCCCAGACGGGCAGCAGCACGGTGCCGATCACGCCGATCGTCAGCGGAACCTCGAGCAGCACCCGGCCATCGTCGTTCTTGATGGTGATGCGGCGGACGTTGCCCTCGCGCACCAGCTCCTTGACCTTGGCGACGACGGCCTCGCCGGAGACGCGGAACTCCTCACGGGCGGTGCGTTCGCCCCGGGGCGCGGCTCCGGGCTCGGCGCCGGATGCGGTCTCGGACGCGGCTTCCGGGATGGGTCCATCGGTACGGGGTTCGGTCATGGTCATCGTCCTCTCTCGTACCCGGGGCGCGGCGGCGCCGTGGCCCGGTGTCCTCTAGAGGTTAGGGCCGCACCGGGTGACCCGTCACCACCCGCTCGGGTGAACCGCGCGTCATCCATCGGGCGGAGGCAGCGTCAGACGAGATCGCGTTCGCGGGCGCGCGCGACGGCGGCCGTCCGCGTGCCGACGTCGAGCTTCTCGAACAGGCGCTTGAGGTGCGTCTTGACGGTGTTGGGGCTCAGCTGCAAGCGCGCCGCGATGGCGTCGTTCGTCGCGCCGGTCGCGAGCCAGCGGAGCACCTCGCGTTCGCGATCGGTGAGCGGCTCGACGTCGGCGGTCGTGCGGCCGCTGGCACGAGCGCGCAGCTCGGCCGCGAGCTGCGGGTCGGCGTCCGCGAGCCGGCGCCGCAAGAGCTCGCGGAAGCTGGCGTGGAACCGAACCGTCCGAGCACCGGCATCGACCGGGTACAGGAAGAGGTGCGCCTTCTCGGCTTCGGCGAGGAGCTCGGCCGCGTCCGGCCGGCCGCCGAGCGCCACCGCGGTCGGCACGTCGAGCACGTCGGCCACGCTCACGCGGAGCAGGAAGTCCTGGAGCCCGGCCGGCAGCCGCTGGAGGACCTCCTCGGCCAGGTACGCGAGGACGTACGGATCCGTGCCGGTGAAGCGCTCGACGAAATCGGCGAGCGCATCGGGGGCGCGACCGCGCAACCCGAGCGCGGCGAGGTGGAGGCCAGCGCCCCAGCCCTCGGTGCGTTGGACGAGCGTGCGCACCAAGGGCGGTCGGAGCGCGACCCCGAGCGCTGCGAGCAGCTCTGCGGCCTCCCCTTCCGCGAACCGCAGGTCTCCGGGACCGAGGCGGTCGAAGCGCCCTTCGAGGTGCCAACGCGCCAGCGGCAGGTCTGGTTCTACGCGCGACACCAGCAGCACCGCCACGCCGTCCGGCAGGTGATCGAGCAGGCCGCGCAGCAGCTCGAACGCCTCCGGTGCCGAGCCCAGGTCGTGAACGTCGTCCAGCACGAGGACCCGGTCGCTCTCTGGCGCGCGCTCGAGCGCGCCGAGCAGCGCGGCGACGTGGTCCGCGGGCGCAGCACCGTCCGGGATCGGCACGTCCAGGCCCCAACCGTGCCCGACGGCGACCGCGAGCAGCCGCGCGAAGCGTTCGGGCGGAGCGTCGCTGGCCTCGAGCGACCACCAGGCCGGCGAACGCCCACGCGCCCTGGCCCATTGCGCGACCGCGGTGCTCTTGCCGTAGCCGGCGGGGGCAGCGACCAGCGCGACGGGGAACCGAACGGCGGCGTCCAGCCGCTCGTGGAGGCGCGGACGCGCGATCGCCGTCGGTCGCTCCGGTGGCGGACGGAGGCGGGCGGGTGGGAGGGGTAGGGCGAGGGTCATGGCGCTCGCCACGAGCCTAGCCGAACAAGAGGATCAGGCGCCGCGCCTCGCCGTCAACGGGGTCCGGCGAGCCCCTGGCGACCGGTCAGGCGCTTCGGAGTCCGGCGATCGCCGCCGCGAGCAGCCCTTTGACCTCCGCCGCGAGCGGTTCGAGCTCGGCGCGCGTTGCGGGCGCAGCGACCTGGAACGCCTCCTCGGGATCGAGCACGCGCACCTCGGTGCCCCCCTCGACCTCGCGGAGCGTGACCGTGCACGGCAGCAGCAGCGCGACGTCGCGGTCGACGTCGAGCGCGCGCTTGGCGAAGCCGGGGTTGCACACGCCCAGGATGCGGTGGCCCTCGTGGGCGACGCCGAGCTTGGCTTGGAACGTGGCCTGCAGGTCGATCTCGGACAAGATGCCGAAGCCCTGCGCTTTGAGCGCGGCTTCCACGGCGGCTCGAGCCTCGACCAGGGGAGCGGAGACGATCGAACGGAGCGGATCCATGCGCTACCTCCGACCCGACGATACCCCAATGGGGTATCCGAGGCGCCGACGAGGCGACCGCGCGGGCGAAACCGGGCTAGCGTGGGGCATCGAACGCAGCCCGCCGCGGCGCGTCCGGGAAGGACCGAACGATGGATGCCACCCACACACCCGAGTGGCGCGCCGTGCGCGCCCACGCCGAACGCCTTCGCGACGTCCACCTGCGCGACCTGTTCGCCGCCGACCCCGGCCGAGCCGAGCGCCTCCACCTTCAGGTCGGGGACGTGGAGCTCGACCTGTCCAAGCACCGCGTCGACGAGGCGGCGCTGGCCGGGCTGGTGGGGCTGGCCGAGGCCACCGGCGTCGCACCGGCGATCGAGCGCATGTTCGCCGGCGCGCACCTCAACACCACCGAGGACCGGGCCGTGCTGCACGTCGCGCTGCGCGCCGGACCCGACGCGCGCTTCGAGGTCGACGGCGCCGACGTCATGCCCGACGTGCGCGCGGTCCGCGCTCGGCTCGCCGCCTTCGCCGAACGCGTGCGCTCCGGCGCCCACGTCGGCTTCGACGACCGGCCGATCCACGCCGTGGTCCACATCGGCATCGGCGGCAGCGACCTGGGCCCCAAGATGGCGACCCAGGCGCTGTCGGCCTACGCCCACGAGCGGCTCCGGGTGCGCTTCGTATCGAACGTCGACCCGTCGGACCTGAGCGCCGCCCTCGAGGGGCTGGACCCGGCCACGACGCTCGTGATCGTCGCCTCCAAGACCTTCACCACCCAAGAGACGATGGCCAACGCCCGCGCCGCGCGGGCCTGGCTGGTCGCCGCGGGGGGCGACGACGCGGTGGCACGGCACTTCGTCGCGTTGAGCACGAACGTCGATGCCGCCGCGGCGTTCGGCGTGCCCGCCGATCAGGTGTTCGGCTTCTGGGACTGGGTGGGCGGCCGATACTCCGTGTGGAGCGCGATCGGGTTGCCGCTGATGCTCTCGATCGGCCCGGAACGCTTCGAGGCCTTCCTCGCTGGCGCCGCACGGGTCGACGAACACCTGCGGACCGCGCCGCTGGCCGCCAACGCGCCGGTGATCATGGCGCTGCTCGGGGTCTGGTACGCGAACTTCCTCGGCGCCGAGACCCACGCGGTCCTCCCATACGACCACGACCTGGTCCACCTGCCGGCCTACCTGCAGCAGGCCGACATGGAGAGCAACGGCAAATCGGTGACCGCCGACGGCCGCCCGGTGTCGACGACCACGGGCCCGATCGTGTGGGGGCAGCCGGGCACCAACGGCCAGCACGCCTTCTACCAGCTGCTGCACCAAGGGACGCGACTCGTGCCGGCCGACTTCCTGGTGGCCGCCCGCAGCCACCGGCCGGTGGCCGATCAACACGAGCTGCTGGTCGCGAACGCGCTGGCGCAGGCCGAGGCGCTCATGGTCGGGCGCCCCACGGTCGAAGCGCGCGCCGCGCTCGAGGCGCAGGGCGTGAGCGGCGCGAAGCTCGACTTGCTGGCTGCGGCCAAGACCTTCGAGGGCAACCGCCCCAGCAGCTTCTTCCTCTACCAGCAGCTGACCCCGGAGGTGCTGGGGACGCTGATCGCACTGTACGAGCACAAGATCTTCGTCCAGGGCGTGATCTGGGGGGTCAATTCGTTCGACCAGATGGGGGTCGAGCTCGGCAAGGTGCTCGCCGACCGGATCCGGCCGGAACTCGACGACGGCGCCGCGATCGGACCGCACGACGCTTCGACCAGGGCGCTGATCGACCGGGTGCGGGCGTTGCGGGGCGACGCCCGCTGATAGGCTGCGGCATGAACCGCTCCCGCACGTGGATCGTGGCCGCCGCCCTCGCCTTCGCGCCCATCGCGTTCGCGCAGACGCTCGTCGACGTCACGGTGACCACGGCGATCATCGCGCAACTGCAGGGCGCCACCGTCCAACTCCCGTCGGGCAGCCTCCGCGCCCAAGGTGCCGGCACCGCCGCCGTGGTCGCGCGCGTACCCGACGCGGCCTCGTGGACGAACTTCGAGGTCTACACGGCCACCGGGATCGCAGCGTCGCTCGAGCCGGCGCTCGTGTACGGCGTCGAGCGCGACCTGTTCATGGTCGGGTTCGAGCGCGCGGAGACGACGCCCAGCCAGCTCGGCGCCACGGCCGTGACCCGCGTGGTGTTCGCGCACGCCGACGGCCGTCGGGCGCTGCTGACGACGTACCGCACCGGCCGCGAGTTCGTGTGGCTCCTGGCGCGCTCGCGCTGATCGCGACCCGCCTCGGTCAAGCGGTGGCGAGAGCCGCGCGAACCTCGCTGTCGCTCACCTGCCCGAAGCGCTCGTAGCCCTGCCCCACCGCTGAGAACCAAGGCGGCGCCCACAGCAGCCACAACCGGTCGACCTCCCGGCCCAGGTCGGCGCCGGTGTCCGGCGGACCGATCGGAAGCGCGAGGCCCATCCACGAGGCGCCGGAAGCGCGCACCACCGCCACCGCCGCGCGCGCGGTCGCGCCGGTGGCGAGGCCGTCGTCTACGATCAGGACGCGGCGACCGGCGAGCTCCAAGGCTGCTCGACCGCCCCGGTAGGCGGCCTCACGCCGCTCGAGTTCGCGCCGCTCCGAAGCCTCGACCCGCTCGAGCGCCATCGGCGTGACCCCGGACCCACGCACCACGTCCTCCACCAGGACGCGGACGCCACCCGCGCCGATCGCACCCATCGCCAGCTCCGCATGGCCCGGCAGACCCAGCTTGCGCACGATCAGAACGTCGAGCGGCGCGCCGAGGGCGAGCGCGACCGGCGCGGCGACCAGCGCGCCGCCGCGCGGCAGCGCAAGGACCAGGTCGACCTGCGCGCCATCGGCGACGAGGCGCTCGGCGAGCCGGTGGCCGGCGTCGTCGCGGTCGCGGAAGCGGGGTTCGTGCGTCGGGTCGGCGCCCCACGGCATGCGGCCAGCGTAGCGTCGACCCGCCTTCGTTTCCAGGGGGCCCAGGGTATCTGCGCTCGTCGGACGCGCTCCGCCACGTACGATGGGTTCGATGCTCAAGGGACGTCGCGTGCTCGTGATCCTCAACCCGATATCCGGCGGCGGTGACGCAGTTGAGGCCGAAGAGGCGGTTCGTTCCGGCCTCGACGATGTCGGCGCCCACGCGGAGATCCGCCACACGGGCGGCGACGAGGACGCGCGCGCGTGGGCGCGCGACGCGGCCGACGAGGGGTTCGACGTGGTGTTGGCGTTCGGCGGCGACGGCACCGCCAACGAGGTCGCGCGCGGTCTGCTCGACGCGGGCGGGCGCGTCGAACTTGGCGTGGTCCCGGTCGGGACCGGCAACGGCCTTGCCCGCGTGCTCGACCTGCCGATCGACCCGGCGAAGGCGATCGCCGCCCTCGCGGCCGGCCGGGTGGTCGACCTCGACGTGGTCGAGGTGTTCGCCCCCGAGGGGATCGCGCTGCTGTTCCTGGGAGCGGGGCTCGACGCCGACATCAACCACGACGCCAACGCGGCCGCCAAGGCGCGCTTCGGCTTCCTCGCCTACGTCTGGGCGGTGCTCCGGCGCTTGCCGCGGTTGCGTGGCCACCGCGTCACGCTCACCCTCGATGGCAACACGACCCACATGAGCGCGCATACGGTCACGATCGTCAACGCAGGGCGGCTGGCGCTCGGCGGAATGCAATTGGGCCCCGATGCCGACCCGCACGACGGCCGCGTCGACGTCGCGGTGCTGCGCTCCCCCGACGTGTGGCGCGCCGCCACCGCCGTCGTGCAGTTGATCACGCGCAAGGGCAGCCGCGCCCAGCTCGAGCGCGCGCGCGAGGTGCGCGTCGAAGCCGATCCGCCGCTGCCGGTGCACTTCGACGGCGACGTGGTCGGGACC
>JAGXHO010000133.1 GCA_024636105.1 Trueperaceae bacterium
CGCCCTGCGTCGGCGCCCAGCTGATGTGGATCTGGAGCTGGGTTCGCATGGCCGATGCGTCCTTGCCCGCCTCCTTGGCGCCCTCGCGGAACTTGTCCCACAGCATCGCCATCTTCTCGTCGGCGGCACCGACGGTGATGATCCCGTCCGCGAACTTGCCGGTGCGCTTCGCATTCACCGGGCCGGCGGTGGCGACGTAGATCGGCACCGGTTGCTCGGGGATCGTGTAGAGGCGCGCCGATTCCAGGGTGAAGTAGTCACCATCGTGCTTGACGACCTTGCCGCTGAACAGCTTGCTGATGATCTCGATGCTCTCGAACATCATCCGGCTGCGCTCGCCGATCTCGGGCCACTCGCCGCCGATGACGTGCTCGTTCAGCGCCTCGCCCGCGCCGAGTCCCAGCCAGAAGCGGCCGGGATACATGGCGCCAAGCGTCGCGGCTGCGTGCGCGATGACCGCGGGGTGATAGCGGAAGCCCGGGCAGGTGACTGCTGTGCCGAAAGGAAGGGTGGTGCGCTGGCCGAGGGCGCCCATGAAGCTCCAGGCGAATGCCGACTGTCCCTGCTGCGGCGTCCATGGGTGAAAGTGCTCGCTGACCTGGAAGCCGGCGTCGAAGCCTGCGGCCTCCGATTGCTCGGCCCAGTCCAGGAGGTCCGTGGGGTGGAACTGCTCGAGCATGGCCGCGTAGCCGATTTTCGTCATGTGACTAGCGTACCCGCTCCGTTGTGCCGTGGACGGGCACGAAACGGCGCCGGCGCCCCGAGGGGCAACCGGCGCCAAGGATCGCGGGGGACGGTCAGGCGCCGTCACCTTCTGCGTCCGGGCTCGCGTCGTCCGCGCCACCGTCACCGTGGTGGCCCGGGCCGAAGTGACCGCGTCCACCGCCGAACCCGCCCAGGCCCGGAGCGTCGAACTGTCCCCCGGCCTCGAGCCAGGTGTCCAGGTGCTCGATCGCAGCATCGGCGCGTGCCTGGGCCATGCCCTCGGCGACCGCGGCATCCAGGTCGGCCTGGACGGCAGCGCGCACCGAGGCCTTGACGTCGTCGTACGCCACCCCCTGGGTCTCGGCCAGCGCCTCGAGCGATCCGGCCTCGCGGGCCTGCCCGATGAGATCGGCACTTTCGATGCCCAGTGCATCGGCTGCGGCCTCGAAGACGTCGCCGCCAAGGAAGCCACGTGCCATACCGCGTTCCGCTCCGGCATGGAAGCCGCGTCCGAAGGCGCGCCCGAACAGCTCGCAGCCTTCGCCGTCATAGGCGTCGACGCGCTCGCGAAGTGTCGTTGCTTGCTCCTCGGTGAGATCGCCGGCCGCAACGGCGGCGTCGATCGCGGCGTTGGCCGCCGACTGTCCGGCGCTCACCAGGCCGGCGCGATCGGTCCCCAGCTCGGAGGACAGCGTGTCCATGAACGTGTCGCAGTACTCGGCGGCCGCGCCGGTGGTCTGGCCATCGGTGGCAGACGGCTCATCGGTTGCAAGCGCGGAGCCGATGAGCGTCCCGCCCAGCAGGGCCGAAACGAGGAGTGCTCCGGCGAAGCCGAGTGTCTTGGTGATTCGCATTGGTACCTCACTGATGTGGGTGGATGAGGGCGGTATCGGGTCGATGGGCTCCACGATGCACGACGCCGATGAAGATCGCACCAAGATCGACGGTGTGCGTCTTCACATCGTCTGAATCGGCTCCGCGTAGGATGCGGCGAATGGGAGCACGAATTCTGGTGGTGGAGGACGAGCCGCAGTTGCGCGCGCTCCTCCGGCTGTACCTGGAGCGCGAGGGTCACCAGGTCACCGATGCCGGCGATGGTCCGTCAGCCCTTGCCGCCTATGACGCCGACGGCGCGGACCTCGTGGTGCTCGACCTCATGCTCCCCGGCATGCAGGGCGAGACGGTGCTCGAGGCACTGCGCGACGCGGGCGCCGTCCCCGTGCTCATCACCTCCGCCAAGCGCAGCGACGCCGAGCGAATTGCCGGCCTGCGGGCCGGTGCCGACGACTACCTCGCCAAGCCCTTCCACGTCGAGGAGTTGGTCGCTCGGGTGGGCGTGCAGTTGCGCAAGCACCACGGCGGCGCCCCGACGACCGTCGGCGACCTCACGCTGGACGCGATGCGCAAGCAGGTGTGGTGGGCGGGCACCGAGGTGAAGCTCTCGCCCCGGGAGCTGGACCTGCTCGCGTTCCTCGCCGGCCAACCGGGCCGGGTCTATTCGCGCGTCGAGATCGAGCGCAACGTGTGGGGCGAAGACCTACCGCCGACGTCGAACGTCGTCGACGTCCACGTGGCGAACATCCGCAGCAAGCTGCGCGACGCCGGCGGCTTCGGCGTCATCCGCACCGTGCGCGGCGTCGGCTACGCGATCAAGGGCTGAAGCCGTGCCGGCGCGGCGCCGCGGCTGGCCGCTCACGTGGCGGGGTGCGGTGCTGGCCGCGCTCGCGATGGGGGCGTTGACCGTCCTCGGGGCGATCACCACCTTCGTGGTCGTGCGCGCGAGCCTGAGGGAGAGCTTGGACGCGGCGCTCGCCGCCGACGCGCTCCAAGTGGCGGCCTTGTACGCGACCGGCGCGACGGGGAGCGCGCGCGACCTGCTCCAGGGGCCGACCGGCGTCGTCTTCGTGCAGCTCTACGACCCGCTCGGCGAGCTGCTCGTGGCGAGCGAACCGCGCTTCATGGAAGCGGCTGCGGTGATCCCTCGCGAGGCGGTGCTGCTGGCTCGCGAGGTGCCCTCGCGGTGGCGGGGGGAGCTGGTGGAGATGCCGGTCCAGGCGGCGATGACGCCGTTCGAATTCGGCATGGTGGCGGTGGTGGGCGACGCCACCTTCATCGGCGACGCGCTCGCGCGCTTGACGCGCGACCTCGCGCTCGCGGCGATGGCGATCGTCGCCGTGTCGGCGGTCGCCGGCTGGGGCGTTGCGGCCGCCATCGTGGGCCCGGTCCGGCGGCTGGCGCGCGCAGCGCAGCGCCTCGATCCGGAGCGCTTGGAGCCCATCCCGGACCCAGGGACGCGCGACGAGGTCGGGCGCCTGACCGAAGTGCTCAACGCGCTGCTGGAGCGCCTCCGGAGCGCGATGGGGGCGCAACGCTCGTTCCTGGCGGAGACCTCGCACGAGCTGCGCACGCCGCTCACGTCGCTCCAGGGCTTCCTGGAGCGCGCGTCGCGGGGTGCCCAACCCGAGGTCCGACGCGACCTGGACGACGCCCGCCGGGTCGCGGCGGGCATGTCGCGGCTGGTCACCGACCTCCTCCAATTGTCGCGCGGCGAGGTGGTGCGCGAGGTCGACCCGTTCCTCGTCGACCCGGTCGCGGACGTGCTGATGCCGGTCGCCGAGGAGTGGCCCGGGGTCCGCGTCGACGGGGTCGAGGGCGCGTCCACGGTGCTCGGCGACCCGGCGCGGCTGCGCCAACTGGTGCGCAACCTGACGGCGAACGCCGTGCGCGCGGCAGGGGTGGCGGGGGTGGTCCTGCGCGCGCGCGCCGACGGCGAGGACGTGCTGCTCGAGGTCCACGACGACGGTCCGGGCGTGCCCGAGGAGCTGCGGGTCAAGGTGTTCGAGAAGTTCTGGACGTCGGGTGGCGGCGGCGCGGGCCTCGGACTGGCGATCGCGCGCCAGATCGCACAAGCGCACGGGAGCGAGCTCACGCTCGAGAGCCGGCCGGGCACGACGACGTTCGCGGTGCGGCTCCCCCGCATGGAGCTCGGCGACGACGACGCCTGACATGGATCAGGCGTCGTCGTCGCCGAGGCGCGGCAGCGTGATGCCGGTCTGACCCTGGTATTTCCCCTTGCGGTCGCCGTACGTGACCTCGGGGCGGTCGCCCTGGAAGAACAGCAGCTGAACGATCCCCTCGTTGCCGTAGACCTTGGCGGGGAGCGGCGTCGTGTTGGAGAGCTCGAGGGTGACGTGGCCCTCCCAGCCGGGCTCCAAGGGAGTTACGTTCGCGACGATGCCGCAGTTGGAGACGAAGACGCCCGCTTCGAGGGCGAAGTTGCCCGCCTCGGGCACCGTCAGGCAGTAGACGTCCTCCTCCCCCTTGAGCGTGCGGATGCTGGCGACCTTGTGGTTGCGATGGGTCCGTGTGGGCACCATAAGTCGCGATCGGTCGCCGTGCGCGACCGGGTCGAAGTCGCCGCCGTACGTCTCGGCGTTGTGGTACGCGATGTGCTCCGAGGCCGGCATGCGGACGAGGTTGGTTGGGTGGTTGTTGCGTCGGTCGTGGTCGACGTGGTGCCGGTAGGTGCCCAGCACGTCCTCGTACACGCCGTTGCGCACGTTCCAGGCGTCGGTGAGGCGATGCGTCGGCGTGGTGCTGCCGGCGAGCGGCTGGTACGTCATCTCGTAGCCCCGGAAGACGTCGCGGTAGAGCGGCATCAACGATCGTCCCGGGGTGAGTTCGCCCGCCGTCGTCCAGGAGCCGTCCCGCAGCATGAACCGGTGGTCGGGCGTCGCATGGACGACCGCGCCGTCGTCTAGGACGATCTCCACGAGCGCGTCGCGTCCGACGAAGCGGGGCGCATCGAGGAGCGCGGCGATCAGCTGACCGTTCGGGCCCAGCGCGTACCCGAAGTGCAGCGCACCGTCGCGGGCTTCGTCGGCCAGGGCCTCCAACGTGCGTGACGTGCCATCGACGAGAGCGACACGGGTATCGCCGCGGAAGCAGCGGGCGTAGGAGGACTTGCCGAGCGCGATCACCATGGTGTCGTCCGGTATCCGCAAGTACTCGATCGAACGCGTGAGCACGAAGCTGTTGGGCGGAATGATGCACTCGTCGCCCTCGTGGTCGATGAGGCTGCGGGTGTCGAAATGCTTCGGGTCGACGACGGTGTTGAAGGCGTTGACGAAGATGCGCCACTCCGGGGCGGCGCGCAGGTCGTAGCCGAAGCTCGAGAGCCCGTAGCTGATGACGCCGCGGCGCTCCAAGCGGTCGGTGAAGGGCTCGATCATGCCCTCCAGGGCGCGTTCGCGGATCCACCAATCGGGCCGGATGCTCATGGGTGGCGGCTCAGAGATCCCAGTTGAACCCGACGGCCGCCCCGAACGTCGGGATGCGCGCCGTCCCGCCCGACAGGCTGATGGCCGCCCCGAGGTTGGCTTCGAGGAAGACCGACAGCGGCGCCAGACCGAGGTCGGTGAAGCGGAACGCACCGCCGAGGAGGCCGTGCACGTCGAGGTCGACGCGACCGCCGCCGGCCTCGATCGATGGGCCGCCACCGACGTAGGCGCTGATCGGCCCGTCGGCGAACACGTCGACGAGGGCGTCGACGCCGACGCCGAAGGAGGCGCTGCCGCCCGGGCCCACGACCACGCGCGCCGAGACCCGCAGGTCGGCGCCGTTGGCGAGGGCGTTGCCGACGCCGTAGTGGAGGGTCACGCCGAGCGGGTAGCCGCTGCGGACGCCGAACCAGTTCTGGGCCGAGGCGGTGCTTGCGAGGAGCAGGACGGTGAGGATGGCGACGAGGTGGCGGTGCATGGGCGCTCCTTCTAGGGCGGCGAGGGTCGTGGGCGGGGTGTCAGACGAGCCTGCGGCGCAGTCGCGAGCTCACCAGGTCGACGACGACGACGAACGTGACGATCACGATCAGGAACATCGAGACCTCGTCCCAGCGGCGGAACTGCAAGCGCTGGATGAGGGGCAGGCCGATCCCACCGGCGCCGACGAGGCCGAGGACGGCGGCGGCGCGCAGGTTGATCTCGAAGCGGTAGAGCAGGTTGGAGAGGAACTCCGGCAGCACCTGCGGCACCACGGCGAACAGGAACACGTGCACGGGCGTCCCGCCGGCCGCGCGGATCGCCTCCATCGGCCCCGGATCGATGCCCTCGATGACGTCCGAGAAGATCTTGCCGAGGAAGCCGATCGAGTGCAGCCCCATCGCCATGATGCCCGCGGTCGGTCCGGGGCCCGCCGCGGCGACGAAGATCACCGCGAGGAGGATCTCGGGGAACGTGCGCACGGCGACCAGGAGGGCCTTGCCGGGGAGCGCCGCCGCGGGGCGCCCGAGCAGGTTGCCAGCCGCGAGGAACGAGAGCGGGAAGGCGAGCAGGCCACCGAGGGTGGTGCCGAGGATCGCCATGTAGAAGGTCTCGAGCATCGACGTCCACGCGAGCGGCAGCACCTCGAGTTCAGGGCGGACGAGGCCGCGCAGGAGCGGCAGCATGTTCCGGGCGAGGCCGTTCTGAACCCGCGTCCAGGAGGGCAGGTTCATCGTGGCGAGCGCGACGACGAACAGCGCGACGAGCGCGACGGCGCCGAGCGCCAACAACACGTGGGTGCGACGGACGTGGGCCGGTGGGCGGGGGATGGGGGAGGAACTGGTCACGGCACCCGCCTCAGATCAGCCGCGAGCGGGCCCAGACCGAGAGCCCGTCGATGGCGAGGACGACGACGAAGATGACGACGATCAGCGTCGCCATCCCCGGCCAGTCGAAGAAGTTTAGGTAGCGCAGCAGCAGCTGCCCGATGCCGCCGGCGCCAACGAAGCCGATGATCACCGACGCGCGGACGTTGATCTCGAACGCGTAGAGGATGAACGAGGTCATGGTGGCCGATACCTGCGGCCATACCGCGTAGGCGATCGTGCGGTTGCGACCGGCGCCGGCGGCGCGCAGCGCCTCGAGCGGTCCGGGATCGGCGGCTTCGACCGTCTCGGAGCCGAGCTTGGCGAGCACGCCCACGGTGAAGAGCGTCAGCGCGACGATCCCCGGCAGCGGGCCCGGCGCCAGGATCGGCACGAAGAGCGCCGCCCACAAGAGGTCGGGGATGCTGCGCAAGACGGTCAGGATGGTGCGCGCGATCCACATCGAGACGGGGTCGACCGCCGTGTTCGCCGAACCCAAGAAGATCAGCGGCAGGGCGATGGAGGTGCCCAAAATCGTCGCCACGTACGCGATCTGCATGGTCTCGATCAGGGGGCGCCAGATCTGCGGCAGCGCCGTCCAGTCGGGCACGAGCCGAGCGAAGAAGCGGAAGAAGTCGTTCGAGCCGGTGAACAGCGCCCACAGGTCGAAGTCGGTCTGTAGGTAGGCGACCACGAACAGAGCCGCGACGATCCCCACCGTGGCCAGCGTCCGGAGCCGAGCCGCCGCCGGTGGCCGCGCCGTGAGCGCGTCAGGCACCGCGCAGGTCCTTGTCGGCGTCGATCGGGCGACCGTAGATGTCCTCGAAGACGGCGTCGCTCGCCTCGGCCGGGGTCCCATCGAACACCACGACCCCGTCGCGCATCCCGACGATGCGATCGGCGTACTCCCGCGCCATGTCGATGAAATGCAGGTTGACGATCGTCGTGATGCCGTCCTCGCGCGCGATGCGCTTGAGGTCGCCCAAGACGGCGTGCGACGTCGGGGGATCGAGGCTCGCGACGGGCTCGTCGGCCAGCATGATCGAAGGCTTTTGGGCGAGCGCTCGGGCGATGCCGACGCGCTGCTGCTGCCCGCCGGAGAGGGCGTCGGCGCGCACGTACGCCTTCTCGGGGATGCCGACGCGGCGCAGGCAGTCGTGAGCGTACGCGACGTCCGAGCGCGGGAACGCTCCCAGGATGCCGCGCCACGCCGGCACGGCGCCGAGGCGACCGGCCAGCACGTTCCGCAAGACGCTCGAGCGCTTGACCAGATTGAAGGTCTGGAAGATCATCCCGATGCCGCCGCGCATCTGGCGCAGCGCGCGGCCGCGCGCTGCGGTGACGCTCTGACCGTCGACGCGTACGTCGCCGGCCGATGGCACGACGAGGCTGTTGACGGTGCGGATCAGCGTCGACTTGCCTGCGCCGGAGAGTCCGACGATGA
>JAGXHO010000134.1 GCA_024636105.1 Trueperaceae bacterium
GACCCGCACCGCGTCGGCGCGCAGCCACGCGCGGTAGCGGGTGGCCGCCGCCGCGGGGCCCTCGAGGATGCCTTCATTCGCAACGTAGGCGTTGGCCCACTGGTTGACGCGCACGAAGCCCGCCCCGCCCGCCTGCGCCACCGCGAGCGCATGGCGCGCGCCGTTCGCGAGCACGTTGATACCGAGCGGCAGCCCGATCTCGCGGCGGATGCGGTCGGTGAGCACCGCCATCACCGCCGCCGTCTCGGGGCCGAGGTCCTCGGGCTTGGCGAAGGGCAGGTCGCCGTGGTTCTCGACGATCAGCGCGTGCACGCCGCCGCGCGCGTAGCGCCGGGCGTCTTCGAGGGCCACGGCGGCCAGGTCGTCGATCGGCGCGCCGCCGTACGCGGGCGAGCCGGGGAGCGCCGGCAGGTGCACCACGCCGATCACCGCGCGGCGGCGGCCGAAGAGCGCCTCGAGCGCGTGGGGTTTGGTGCGGTGGACGTGGGCCATGCGGACCTCCGGTGGTGGGGCCAGCGTACCGGCCGGATGCGTCGCGCTCAGCCGGCGCCGATCGAGCGCGGGTAGTCGCGATTGCGCGTCGCGCTCTCGAGCGGCGTTCCCATGTCGGGGAACACGTCCTGTTCGACCGTGAGCCAATCGTCGTACCCACGTTCGGCGAGCGCGGCGAGCACGGCGCCGAAATCCACGCTCCCCTGCCCCAGCTCGCAGTACAACCCGCGAGCCACCGCGGTGGGGTACGACCATGCCTCGACGCGGGCGCGCGAGGCGACCTCCGCCGAGACGTCCTTGAGGTGGACCGTGCGGATCCGTCCCCAGAAGCGCTCGACGCCGGCCCCGGCGAGGCTGCCGTCGTCGTCCACGCCGCAGCCGTGGACGTGGTGCGCGGTGTCGAACACCAACCCGACCAGGTCGGGGTCGGTGCGCTCGAGCAGGCTGTCGACCTCGTCGGGCGTCTCGACCCAGCCGGCCGCATGGGGGTGGAAAGCGGTCGCGAGGCCGGTCTCGTCGCGGACGATACGGGCGAGCTCCTCGACGTGTCGCGCGAAGCGGCGCAGGTCCTCGGCGGGCAACGCCTGGTCGGGCCGGATCCGGCCGGCGTGCGCGACGCGCATCGGGTCGCGCCCGCCGTCGTCCGCGAGGATCAGCAGCGGCGGGCGCCCCGTCGAGTGCGCGTCGGCCATCAGCCGCGCCACGCGCAGGACCCCCGCCCGTGCCTCATCGACCACGCCGCGGCGGCGGAGGTCGACGGCGGTGAACCCGCCGAGCAGCTGCAGGTCGCGCGCGTCCAGTTCGGCCCGCAAGCGCTCGGGGTCGGTGGGCAGGAAGCCGTAGTCTCCGAGCTCGGTGCCGCGGTAGCCCGCGGCGACGAGCTCGTCGAGCATCCGGGTGCCCTGGATCGCGGGGCCGGCGCCCCCGATCACGCCCCACGAGCACGGGGCGTTCGCGATGCGGGGATGCAGCGTCGACGTCATGCGGTCCCTCCGGTGCCCGGCGCGCGCGTCGGGCGCGTGAAGCTCACACCACGGAGCGTACCGCGGCCGGTGCCGGTTGACGGCGAGGGTCGCCAGGCGCTACCTTGCCGGCAACGAAACGAAGAGAGTGAGGTCGCATGCCCCACATGCCGACATCGTTCGCGCCATCGAACCGGTTCGACCGGTGCCGGTGCCGGGCGTGACGACGATCCGCGACATCGCGCGCGGCGCCGGCGTATCGGTGTCGACCGCCTCCCTCGCGCTCAACGGCGACGCACGGGTGCGGGAGCCCACCCGTGATCGGGTCCTCCAGGTCGCCAGCGAACTCGACTACCACCCGAGCCTCGCCGCCCGCAGCCTCTCGCGCGGGCGCACCTGGTCGCTCCACCTGCTCTTCCCGGGCGAGGGGGGTATGTCGAGCGGCTTCTTCTCGCGCTTCGTGCGAGGCCTGCACGACGGCGCGCGCGACCGCGGTACCAGCGTCGCCCTGTCGGTGCCGACCGACGCCGAGGAGGCGCAGGCGACGCTGATGCGGATGATCCGCGAGCGTTGGGCGGACGGTGTCGTCTTCATCAACCTTGGGCCCGACGACCCGCTGCTCGACCTCGCGGCCGAGCACGCCTTCCCACACGTGTTCGTCGGCCGAGCCACGCGCTCAGAGGTCCCCACCGTCGACAACGACAACCACGCCGTCGCTGCGGACGTCACGCGCGCCTTGCTGGAACGCGGCGCACGGTGCCTGATGCTCCTCAACGGTCCGGAGGGCCAGGCGTTCACGCGCGAACGCGCAGCGGGCTTCACCGACGCCCACGCCGTCGCCGGGGTGCAGGTGGCCGAGAACGCGATCGTCTACACCGGCGGCCGACTCGATGCGGCGCAACGGGCGGTCGAGGCGTGGCTCGATGCCGGTCGGCCGCTCGACGGCGTGGTCGCGGTGAGCGACCCGCTGGCGGTCGCCGCCCTGCAGGTATTGCGCCGCCGCGGGGTGACCGTGCCCGACCAGGTGCGCGTGTTCGGGATGAACGACGACGATCTCGGCCGCTACGTCACGCCCAGCCTCAGCACGGCTGCGCTGAACGCTTTCGAGCTCGGCTTCGCGGCGGCCGGGCTGCTGCTCGACCAGGTCGAGGGGCGACCGCTGGCGCCGAACCGCCGGATCGTCGGCCACGCGCTCATCGAGCGGGAGACGAGCGCATGACGCGCGACCGCTCCGGCATCCGCCACCTGCGCGCCTTGCACCCCCCTGACATCGGCGCGCGACGCTGCATAGCGATGCGAGCGCCCGCCATGCCAGCCATCGAACCGGTTCGGAGCACGCCGTGAGCCACGCTCGCGACCTGATTGCCTACGTGGTCCCGCACACCCACTGGGACCGCGAGTGGTACCAGCCGCTCGAGGCCTTCCGCGCGCGCCTCGTCGACGTCGTGGACGCCGCGCTCGACTTGCTCGAGGACCCGGCGCGCGACTACCGCCGCTTCACGCTCGACGGACAGGCCGTCGTGCTCGACGACTACCTGGCCGTGCGCCCCGAGCGCCGCGGGGCGATCGAAGCGCAGGTGCGCGCCGGTCGCTTGCGGATCGGCCCCTGGTACGTCCTCGCTGACGAGTACCTGGTGAGCCCCGAGTCGCTCGTGCGCAACCTGCGCCTCGGCCTGCGCACCTGTGCCCCGTTCGGCGGCGCGATGGCGGTCGCGTACACGCCGGACTCCTTCGGCCACGTGGCTCAGCTGCCGCTCCTGATCGCCGGCTTCGGCCTCAAGGCCGTCGTGTTCGAGCGGGGCGTGGGGGACGAGGGCGAGCGCCTCGGCACCGAGTTCCGCTGGGAGGCCGCCGACGGCACGACCGACGTGCTCGCCGTCCACCTGATCGGCACCTACTCCGCCGCGACCGCGCTCGGCCACCGCGACTGGGAGTACCGCGACGCGTACGATCCCGACCGCGCGGTGGGCCAGATGCGCGCCGCGCTGTTCGGACCCCAGGCGGGCCGCGCCGACTTCCCGACGTGGCTGCGCGAAGCGCTCGAGCGCCTGCCCGAGGGCGTGGCCGGCTACACCCGGTCGGGCCACGCGCTGCTGCTCAACGGCTCCGACCACCTGTTCCCGCAGTCCAATCTGCCCGAGGTGCTCGAGGCCCTCCGGGAGGCGATCCCGAGCGTCCGCTTCCTGCATGCCGACGTCGAGGAGTTCGTCGACGCCGAGCGCGGGGACGGCGCAGCCCTCGAGCGCTACCGCGGTGAGTTCCGCGGCAGCCGCTACCACCACGTGCTCAGCGGCGTCTGGTCGACCCGGATGCCGCTCAAGCAGGCGAACCACGCCGCCGAGACCCTCCTCGAGCGGTACGTCGAACCGCTGCTCGCCGCCGCGCGCGCCACGACCGGCCATGACGACCGGCCGCTGCTCGACCACGCTTGGCGCACCTTGCTCCTGAACCATCCGCACGACTCGATCTGCGGCTGCTCGATCGACGCGGTGCACCGCGCGATGCACGCGCGCTTCGAAGCGGTCGGCCACCTCGGCGACGAGCTGGCGCGGCGCGCGGTCGCGGCGCTCACTGCCGACGCTCGCGAGCCGCAGCTCGCTGTGTTCGATCCCCTGCCCGAAGCCAGCTGGCGGGTCGTACAGGCGGACCTCGAGCTGCCGGCCGGCACCGGCGAGCGCGTTGAGCTCCTCGGCGAGGACGGCCTCCCGCTGCCGGTCCAGCGCACGGTCGTGCGCGGCTTCGCGGCCGGGCGCAGCGACGCCCGGGTCGACCGCGTCGCGCTCGCGTTCGGGTTGCGCACTCGGCCGCTCGGCTTGACGCGGGTGACCTGGCGGACGCCGGAGGCACCGACGCCCGGGCGCGCCGACGACGCGGAGGCCGCCGACCCCGTCTCCGCGGGGCGCACCGACAACGGCTGGTGGCTCGAGAACCGCGCCCTGCGCGTCCACGTGGACGCCGACGGAGCCGTGACGCTGTTCGATCGGCTCGCGGCGGACGCCGGCCACGCGCTGCGGCTGCGCCTGGCGTCGGAGGGCGACGGCGGCGACGAGTACGACTTCTCGCCCGTGCCCGAAGACCGGCCGCGGGTCGCCGAGCACGCCGCGACAGCGCCCACGCTGGTGGCGCCGGGACCGCTGCGCGCCTCCGTCGCCTTCGACCTCGCGCTCGAGCTCCCCGAGCGCCTCCGCGACGACCGCCGCACCCGCGAGGGCCGCGCGACGCTCACCGCGCACCTGACGCTTGCGCTCGAGGCCTACGCCGAGCACGTCGAGCTCGGGATCGAGTTCGACCATCGCGTCGCCGATCACCGCCTACGGCTGGTCGTGGCGACCGGCGTCCAGGCTCAGGAGGTCGCCTCGGACGGCCACTGGCACGTGCTCCGGCGCTCGACGAGCCCGCGTCGCGGCGACGCCTGGTACCAGAAGCCGGTGGCCACGGTGCACCAGCGCCGTTTCAGCGCCGTGAGCGACGGCGAGCGTGGCCTCGCGGTGCTCGTGCGCGGGCTTCCCGAGGTCGAGGCGATCCCGACCGATGCCGGCGTCGACCTGGCGGTCACCCTGCTGCGCGCCGTCGGCTGGCTCTCGCGCGACGACCTGACCTCGCGCCCGCAGGGCGCCGGTCCCGCGGTCGCGACCCCGGAGGCGCAGTGCCCGGGACCCCAGCGCTTCGAGCTCGCCGTGTGCCCGTTCGACGGCGACGTCGATGCAGTGCGGCTCCACCGCGCCGCCGAGCGCTTCGTCGCGCCTCCGCGCGCCTTCGTCGCCGGACCGATCGACCCGCGCCCGGACCTGGCGCCACCCACGGACGGCAACGCGGGGCCAGTCGCCGACCCCGACCGCGGCGAGCCCTGGCGCCTCGAACTGACCGCCCCCCTGACCCTCTCAGCCGTCGTGCCCGCCGACGCCCCGGACCGCACCACCGTGCGGCTGTGGAACCCCACCACCCGGCGCGTCCGCGGCCACCTCGCGCTCACCCCGACCCCGACGGCGGCCCACCGGGTGCGCCTCGACGCGACCCGCCTCGCCGCCCTGCCGATCGATGGCGACGGCGTGGCGCTCGACGTCGGCCCCTCCGAGGTCGTCACGCTCGAACTCGACCATGGGCGCGCTCATCGAGCGCACAGCCCCGAGGGGGGTGGTGGCATGACCTGAGCCCAAGTTCGCGCGCGCCGCCACGGCGCGCCCCATCGAACCCCATGGTCCGAACTTCTCGACGAAGGAGACCTGCATGAACCGATTCGTACGCACGACCCTACTCACCCTCGCGCTGCTCGCCGTGGCGAGCTTCGCCGTCGCCCAGACCCTCACGGTCACGTTCCGTGGCGTCACCGGCGGCGTCAACGACCTCCAAGTTCAGTGGATCCGCGAGTACGTGAAGCCCCAGTTCGAAGCCGCCAACCCCGGCGTCACCGTTGAGCTCATCGAGTTCGGTGGCTCGGGCGAGGCCCACCGGGAGCAGTTCGCCCTCGACCTCTCGGTCGGCGCCGGCGCCGACGTGATGGGCTTCGACGGCTTCTGGATCCCCGAGTTCGTCGAAGCCGGCCTCCTCGAGCCGCTCAGCGCCGCCAGCGCCGCCGCGAACGACTGGGAAGGCTGGAACCACATCCCCGAAGGCCTTCAGGCGCTCGCCGCCTTCGATGGCGAACGATCCGGGATCGCGCTCGGCACCGACTTCCGGATGATCCACGTCCGCACCGACATCCTCGAAGCGGCCGGCATCGACGCCGCCAACTGGCAACCGACGAGCTGGGAAGAGCTGCTCGACGCCGCCCGGACCCTCAAGGCGGCGAACCCCGGTTCGTTCCCGCTCCAGATCAACGCCGGCACGGCGATGGGCGAAGCGACCACCATGCAGGGCTACTACATGGTCCTGCTCGGCACCGGTCACTTCCTGCTCGACGACGAGGAACGTTGGATCGTCCGCAGCCAGGGCATCCTCGACACGCTCGATCTCTACAAGACGATCTACGTCGACGAGATGCTCGGCGACGCCCGCCTGCAGCTGCTGCAGGA
>JAGXHO010000015.1 GCA_024636105.1 Trueperaceae bacterium
CTCCACTGGAGTTCGGTCGCCGTGAAGGTGTCGCTGTCGCTCCAGTTCGTGTTGCGGTAGTTGGCCGCGGCCTGGAGGCTGGGCTTGAGGAAGATGCCGAGGGCCTGCGTGCGCACGCCGATGCCGGCAACGATCTCGTTGTAGTCGTTCGTGCCCGCATCCGCGTCCACGTCGCTGCGGTAGCCGACGTAGGGCGTGAGCGAGACGATCGAGATGTCCAGCGCGTAATCGGCGTTGGCGTAGATCTTCGTGAGGCTGTAGTCCGCTTCCCAACGCTCGTAGCCGGCGGCGATGTTCAGGCCGCTGATCAGCGCGTTGTCGGCGGCGCCGTCGTGACGGATGCCGACGCCGAACTTGGTGTCGTAATCGCCGTCGAGCAGCGTGTAGCCCGCGTTGACTTCGATCGGGTTGACCGTCGAATCGGCGGCCGCGCCGTTCACGCTAGCCGACTCGTAGAAGCCGGTGAGCGAGAAGCCGGCGAACAGGTCGGCCGTGACCGACACGCCGAAGCCGACGTTGGCGTCGGTGCTGACTTCTTCGGTGTAGCTGTCGAAGAAGCCGGTGACGTCGAGGATGAACAGGCCGAGGCCCGCTTCCACGCCGAAGCCGCTCTGGCCGAGCTCGAACGGCTCCTTGCCGGTGTCGCCGATGCCATCGAAACCGATGTCCATGGCGCGGTAGTTGCCGCCGAGGCGGTTCAGGATCGGGAGGCTCTCGCCGTTGACGTCCGCCACCACGTAGAGGATGTTGCCGGTCGAGCTGTTGGCGTACTCGAAGTCCAGCGTGACGAGACCGAGCAGGTTCGCCATGCCGTCGACGCCCCAGACGGTGTCCGTGACGTTGTCGGCGAGGACGTCGTCCTTGTCGTCGGCGAGCGTGGCGTACTGAGCGAAGGAGACGCCACCCGAAAGGGTGATCGCGTCACCGAACTCGGGCGCCATGGTGCCGCGGATACCGCGCATGTAGCCGCCGGTGGTGTCGCTGAAGTACGCGGCGGTGAGGCCGGGGTTCAGGAACGCCAGGAACTCGGGGGCGGACACGGTCGCGACGTAGCCGTTCTCTTTGTTGATGTCGAAGACGTACTCGGTGAATTCGACCGAGACCTCTTCACCGAACGCGAACACGATCGGCTCGGCGCCGATCGGGTCGAACGTGGTCTTGAACTCCTTGACGCGGAAGACGAAGCCTTCGAACCCGGTCGTGAAGGTGGCGTCGTCGGCGATGAAGCCGCGCTTGACGTCGACCACCACGACGGCCGTGAAGCCGTTGAGGGCGCGCGGCGAACCGGCGCCGTCGAAGGTGTTGCCGGCGGTCACGTTGAGCGTGAGGGTGACGTCGACTTCACCGGTTTGCGCGGTGATGTCGGCGCGGTCCTGGGCACGCTCGCCCACGCTGTTGCCGCGGGCGGTGCCGGAGTCGTTGCCGTCAGCCGTGCCGGTCGAGAACGCCGAGTTGCCCATCGAGCGGGGGGCGTTGGCGCCGTACACGCGGTCGACGTCGAAGTCGTACGCACCGAGGGTGCGGCCGACGTAGTACGACAGCGCGATGTTGCCCGAGAACCCGAGCGGGTTGGTCTCGAGCGCGGTCACGCGGGCTTCGAGATCGCTGACCGAAGCCATGATCTCGGCATCGGCGGCCTCGAGGGCCGAGACGCGGTCGCGCAGGGCGACCTGATCACGGCGCAGGAGGATGACGAACTCGCGGATGTTGGCGATGTCGCCGGCGTTGCGCTCGATGCCGGAGATGTCCTGCATCGGGGCGCCGGGGACGGCGGGACCAACGGTCGGGAGGCCGTCGACGCGCGCGCTGAGGAGGCCGAAGGCCTGGTTCAGCGCAGCGATGTCGGAGGCGTTCGCATCGGAAGCGGCCAGGGCCTGGAGGGCCAGGTCGTAGGCGCCGTTCGCACGCGCTTCGGCCGCTTCGGCCTGGGCCTGGGCGGTATCGATGGCGACGCGCTGCGAGGCGATCTGGTTCTGGAGGTCGCGAAGGACGTCCTCGTCCATACCGCTGAAGTCCATCGACTCGAGGGCGGCGAGGCGGGCCTCGGCGTCGTCGAGGCGCGCACCGTTGGCGGCCACGTTGTCGGACAGGCCGGCGATGGCGCTCTCAGCGGCCGCGAGGCGGACGCCCTGGGCGGCCACGTCGGCGGCGAGCTCCTGCATGGCGGCGCGAAGGCCACCGAGTTCCGCGTTCATGTTGGCGTCGACGACGGCCAGCATGCGGCTGATCACCAGCGCGGACTGATAGCGGGTGAAGGCTTCGTTGCCGCGGAACGTGCCGTCGGGGAAGCCGATGACGATACCGAGGTCGGCGATCTCTTCGACCGCGTCGCCCGCCCAGTGCCCCGCCGGGATGTCCGGGAAGCTCTGTGCCGTGGCGAGGCCACCGATGAGGAGAGCCGCCAGGATCGTGATGAAGAATTTCTGCATGTAGTACCCCTTGAAGTGCTGTTGGTGTCGTTCGGCGCGGTGCCTTGCTCGAACCACCCGGGGGAGTTTCCGTGTTTCCTCGTCCCAGGCTGCGTCGTGCGCGGCGTTTGCGCCGGGTTCCGTGATCGTTCGAAGCCGTTTCAAGGGGATGCACCTCCTTCCAGTGCGGCTCCGAACCCGACACGGGTCCGCTCAGAAGGATGCCACGTGAGCGGGGCCCGTGTCAAGCGACGTGAATACCGGATGAGAGCCGTCGACGCCGTCGCCGACGGCGTTTCGTGTGCTCGTGAACTACCTCACTCATGTTGCTCACATGGAATTCGCGAGGCTCGTGCAGCACGCTCCCATGTCTCTCATGAAGACCGTTGCCGACGCTCAATCGCCACGGTGGTACGGGTGCCCTGCACGCCGCGCCTCGACCCGGTACAGCTGCTCGACGAGCACCGCCAACGCCAGCTCATGGGCGAGTGTGAAATCCGACAGTCGCCACGCCTCCGAGCACGCCGCGCCGACCGCGTCGTCGAGGCCGTCCGCACCGCCCACCACGAGCGTCAGCTTGCTCTCCCCACGCAGGTCGAGGGCGGCGACGTGGTCGGCGAGGTCCGCCGTCGTGAACGTCCGGCCGCGCTCGTCGAGGGCCACGCCGCGCCCTTGGAGCGCGGCCACGAGCGAGGCCCCCTCCTGGCGGCGCCGCGCCACCGGGTCGCGCCCTTTCGCCGCCCGCACGACCACCAGTTCCGCGGCGGCGATGGCGTCGAGCCGCGCGAGGTCGCGTCGGATCGCGGCGCCGTACGGACCCCCGTCCGGCTTCCCGATGCACACCACCCGGTAGCGCACGCTCAGCCCGCGGTCGCCTCGGCCGCGTCCTCCAGCCCGAGCTTCTCGAGCAGCTCGCGGCGTCGCGTCGGGCGCAGCCCGGAGGCTTCGAGCGCGGCGCGCAAGCGCTCCGGATCGACGGCCGCCCGCAGCACGCCCAGCTCCGATGCGGACAGGCGTCGGCCGTGGAGCACGTGCTCCTCGAACGCCGCGTAGGCCAGCGGAGCCACCGCCCGCGCGCACCGGGCGATCGCGTCGCCGTAGGCCCGGATCTCGTACTGCGCGTGCCAATCCATGCGCAGCCGCAGGAAGTGGAAGAGGTTGTGGAGGTCGATCTGCCAGTACATCTCGGTGTAGAGCGCGAGCGGCAGGTTGATGCGCGCGAGCTCGCGCGCGACGCCGTCCTCGATCAGGCCCTCGTAGGCGCCGTACGTGGCGCGCTGGCCATGCGTGAGCGCGTCGACGACGCGCCCCCGGAGCTCGGCGGGCACCTCTTCGGGCGCCGAACCCTGCTTGTTCGTCGCGGACTGGTAGCGCACCTCGTCGGCCCGCGGCGCGTAGAACTCGTCGCGCAGGACGCTGTAGCGCCCCGAGAGCTCGTTCACGCGTGCGGTCCGGTGCCGGATCCACTGGCGGGCGACGAAGATCGGCATCTTGACGTGGAAGGTGAGCACCACCTGCTCGAAGGGGCTCGTGTGGCCGTGGCGCAGCAGGTAATCGATCAGGCCCCCGTCCTCACGGACGCTCTTGGTGCCTTCGCCGTAGCTGACGCGCGCCGCCTGCACGATGCGGGCGTCGCCGCCCAGGTAGTCGACCAACCGCACGAAGCCGTGGTCGAGCACGCCTTGCCGGACGTCGACGAGCGCGTCGGCTTCGGGAACGGAGGTTCGGGGCATGGCGCGCATCGTACCCGCGGCGCCGCGGCCCGAACGCACGATCGGTGGTCGCGCGGCCTCACCCAGGGAGCAGGAAGTCGCCCTCGTCGATCGCCACCGGCACGGCGTCCGACAGCCGCGCGGCGACGTCCAGCAAGCCGTCCGCGAGCGGCTCCAGGTCGGCGGGGTCGCCCGCCTCCTCGACGTCGACGTGGCCGATCACGTGGCGCTCCCCGACCGTGACGACGGCGCCCGGGCCAGCGGCGACGAGCTGCGCGAGGGCGAGGGTGACCGGAGGCGTCAGCGCCGCGCGGACGGCGCCGGCGTCGCGAGCGAACACCGCGAGCGCGGCATCGACCTCTGGGAAGGCGCCGAGGTCGACGCGCACCGCCCCCGAGCGACTCGCATCGAGCGACTCGAGCACGGCCTCGCGGCGCGCGGTCGCGCGGAACGACACCGGCGCGAGCGGCCGCTCGCCGCGCACGAGGCACCAGGCGGACCAGCGGACGACCTCGCCCGTCGGACCGCGGCGGCGGCGCACGACGTCGAACAGGTACACGGTCGGCGTGTCGGGCCGCCGGAGCGCGTGCACGTGGTGGAGCTCGGCTTCGTCGAGGTCGAGGAACCGGCGCAAGCGCTCGGCGACGTCGTCCGCCGCCACCGCGCCCAGGCGCGCCGCGAACGCCGTCCAGCGGTCGGCGCGGCTGGGGTCACGGGGGCGGCGTCGGAACCACATGATGATGGGACCTAGAGGTACCACGACGCGCCCGGTGGGCGCAGAGGGTCAGACGTGGAAGCCGAACATCCGCATCTGCTTCTTGCCGTCGTCGGTCATCTTGTCGGTCGACCACGCTGGCGACCACACGAACTCCACGGTCACCTTGCGCACCCCGTCGACCTTCATGCACGCGAGTTCGACGTCGGCCTGGATCATGTCCTGGACCGGGCAACCCATGCTGGTGAGGGTCATGTCGACGTCGACGGAGCCGTCCGCGTCGACGTCCAAGCGGTACACCAAGCCAAGGTCGACGATGTTGACCGGGATCTCGGGGTCGCGCACGACCTTGAGCGCCTCGATGCAATCCGCGCGGAGCTTGTCGGCGTCGACGTTCGTCGGTGCGTCGTTCGTGGCGTCGGAGGTGGGTGCGTCGGTCATGACGCCACGCTAGCAGAGGCGCCGACCGGTTCGCGTCAGCCGAGGTCGGCGCCACCCGGCAGCCGCAGCCGCTCGCGCGCATCGTCCCCGCGCGCATCGTCCCCGCGACCATCGCCCCCGCGCGCGTCGTCCACGTCGACCGTCCGGTCGCTCCCCTGCAGCGCGCGCAGCACCGCGTCCTCGGCTTCGGCGACGTCGGCGGCGAGCTCGTCGCGGATCCGCACCACGCGCTCGGCCAGCGCGGACAGCCGCTCGCTCACGGCCGCATCGCCTGCGTCGCGCCGTGCGCCCAGCGCCTCGAGGCGCGCGCCCAACCGGGCCTCCGTGCCGCTTCCGACGCCTTCGACGACCGCCTCCAACGCATCGAGGCGGCCGAGCACTTCGCGCACGGCGCCGTCGAGCGCCTGCTCGCGACCCCGTTCGACGACGGCGCGCGCCTCCTCGAGCTGGCGCTCGAGCGCGGCGACCTGCCGCAGCTGACGGGCACGGTCGAGCAGCGCCGCGCCGAGGAACACCGCGGCGAGCACGAGCGGCACTCCGACGACGACCGGCCACAGCGGAGCCCGAACGGTGGTCACCAAGAGGTCGACGGGGACCGGCTCCAGGAGCGCCGGAACGTTGAACGCGGCGACGAGGAGGACGGGCACCACCAGAACGATCGCGATCCAGGAGCGGAGCTTCATGCCTCCACCCTACGCCCGCCGGGACGCGATGGCCGGTGCGAGACCGCGAGCGAACGGGTGGGGCCGCCTACCAGTCCGCGAAACGGTCGCGGTGCGCGACGAACGCGATCGCGAGGGCCACCAGGGTCGAGACCAGCGACGTGCCCCCGTAGCTCACCAGCGGCAAGGTGATGCCGGTGACGGGCGCCAACCCGAGCGTGACGCCGACGTTGACCACCACCTGGAACCCGACGAACACCAGCACGCCGACGATGAGCAACTGGTCGCGGGCCGCGGCGCACTCCACCGCCATCGCGACCAGCCGCCAGAACAGCAAGCCGTACAGGGCGAGCAGCGCCACCGCCGCGACGAAGCCCCCCTCCTCCGCCAGCACCGGGAAGATGAAGTCCGTCTGCCGGAACGGGATGAAGCCGAGCTGCCCTTGGGTGCCGCGGCCGTAGCCCTTCCCGGTCAACCCACCGGAGCCGACGGCGATGGTCGCTTGGATCACCTGGTACCCGGCCCCCTGAGGATCGGCGCCGGGGTTGAGGAACCCGACGATGCGAGCCTTCTGGTGGTCGCGCAGGTTGGGCACCACGAACGCGGGGATCGCGACCGCCAGCAGCAGCCCGACGAGGAGCACGTGGCGTACCGGCACCCCGCGCACGAGCACCATGCCCCCGCCGATCGCGAGCAGCACGAGGGCACCGCCCAGGTCGGGCTCCGCGAGCACGAGCGCGGTCGGCACCGCGACGAGCACCGCCGGCCGCAGGTAGTCGACCCAGCGCTTGATCGGCCGGTCGTGCAGCGCTGCGGCGAGCGCGACCAGGAGCGCGAGCTTGGGCAGTTCGGAGGGCTGGAACCCCGGCAGCGGCCCGAGGTAGAGCCACGACTTCGCCCCGTTGACCTCGGTCCCGAACAGGTGCACGGCCGCGAGCAGCACGAGCGACGCAACGTACGCGTGCGGCGCGAAACGCATGAGGCGCGCTCGCCCGAACCACACCACGAAGGCGACCGCCACCGCGGAGGGCAACAGGAACACGAGCTGCCGCGCGAACTCGTCGTCCGGTGCCGCGCTCGACAGCGTCACGAGGCCGGCTGCGAGGAGCAGGACGGCGACGATGGGGAGGGTGAGGTCGATGCGGGTCATGGTCGGGGAGGGCGCGGCGTGCGGGGTCCACCGGCTCGGCGCGTCCCCGCCAGTCTAGGCCGACCGGTGCGAGCGTCCGGTGAGAGCGCGGCCCCGTCCGCCGCACCCAATGCACTCGGCGCTACGGCGCCGGCGACGTCGCAGCGCCATGCTCGCGCCATGAACCGAGCGGTCCGCCAGCTTCTCGCCACGCTCGTCGTCGCCGCCACGGTGGCCGGCCCCGCGTCCGCCCAGGAAGCGGGGCGGCCGGGCGCCTGGATGGTCGATGGCGAGGCGGTCTACGAGGCCCGCGACTCCTTGTCGAGCTGGAGCGGCCGCGCACCCCTGGACGCCGCCGAGCTGCGCTTCGACCCAGCCGAACCGTCCGACCTCGAACTGACCGCGCGCGTGCGCCCGGCGGACTTCGACTCGGGAAACCCACTGCGCGACCTGAACGCACGCCTCACCGTCTTCATCGTCGACGACCATCCCGAAGCCACCGCCCGGGCGACGGCCGCTTCGGACGGCGGGCCACCGCGGCAGGTGGCCGGCGGCTGGGTCGTGCCGATCGCGGTCGACCTGACGCTCCACGGCGTCACGGTTCGCTACCCCGCGGAAGCCCACCTCGAACGCGACGGCGTGGACTGGACGGGCACCGCCGTCGTCACGCTCTCGCTCGGGGCCCATGGGATGCGGCGACCGCGGCTGCTGGGCATCCTCACCGAGGACGCGGTGCGGCTCGAGGTGCGCGTTCGCGCGCGCCCGGCCCCCTGACCCACGCCACCCATTCGACCAGCAGGGCGGCCACGGCGATCGCCAACAGCCACGCCGCGATCGCCGTCGGGCGCTCGATGCGCAGCGGCGCTTCGGCCTCCGGCACGCGGTCGTCCGGGGCGGGGAGCGGGAGGCGGGTCTGGTCCTCCGCCAAGAGCGATACGGTCACGTCGCGTCCCCCGACGCGGGCGAGCCCCGGCGCGGCGACGCGGTTGCTGGCGTCGTCGATCGCGCCCAGCGGCGCCCGATCGGCGCCGCGGTAGGCATCGAGGAGGTTGGCCACCAGCGTGGGGAAGGCAGCCCGGAAGACCAGATCGGTCTGGCTCGGATGCACCGCGAAGGCGAGCACCCGCACCCCGTCTCGTTCGCGGTAGGCGAGGACGGCGCGCTCGTCCGCGGTCCACGCGAGCACCTGCCAGCCCGACGCCTCGAGCTGCGCCCGGGTCGCGGCCCACGGGAGGAGAGCCCGGTCGGAGTCCTCCACCGAACGCGGCGGGGCGAGGCCGACCGCGACCTCGCGCAGATCGACGAACCGAAGGAGCGGGTCGGTGCGCGCCCACTCGGCGATCGAACCCGCGCGTGGCTCGGGGGTCGCGGGCGCGACGACGACGTAGTCGCCCGGCGTCAACGCGTCGGGGTCGGCGCCGGTGAGCACGCGCACGTCGGCGGACACGCGCGCCGCGGCCCCAGTGACCGTCACCGCGGTCCCCGGGACGGCAGCGAAGGCCCGCCGCAGGCGCGGCTCGTCGGCGTCGAGCACGACCCGCGCCGCCCGCCGCCCGGCATAGGCGACGTCGTCGAGATCGAGCGCGTCGGCCACGCCACCGAGCTCCAGGCGCGCGACCACCACCTCCCCAGCGACGTCGATCGGGAAGGTGGCGGTCGCGCGGCCACCGGCCGGGACCAGGACGTCGGTGCGGGCGAGGAGCGCGCCGTCGCGGCGCTCGAGGACCACCCCCACCGTGACCGGTCGCACGTGGGTCGACGCGATCGCCACGAACGCCTGTTGGATGCCGAGGTCGAAGGCGACGATCCCGACGTTGCGCCCGGTCCCGGCGACGTCGACGCGCCGCACGCCGGCGCGCGCTTCGCCCGGGTCGTCGCTGATCCACGCCACCGTGCCGGCGTCGAGCGCCCTCGCCAGGTCGAGGGCGGCCTCTGCGTCCACGCGCGCGTCGACGGCCTGGAAGTCCTCGAGCACCGTGCGCAGCGCCGCGCGGTCGCGGGTGAAGGGGAGCACGAGCTCGGGCACCGCCCCGGCGCGCACCAGCGCGACCGCGCCCGCCTCGTCCGCGAGATCGAGCACGGCGGCCC
>JAGXHO010000135.1 GCA_024636105.1 Trueperaceae bacterium
CCACCAAGGCGTGCAGCACCTGACGTACGCGAGCAGCTCGAGCGTCTACGGCGCCAACACCAGCATGCCGTTCTCGGTGCAGCAGAACGTCGATCACCCGCTCAGCCTCTACGCGGCCAGCAAGAAGGCGAACGAGGCGATGGCGCACACGTACGCGCATCTCTACGGCCTCCCCACTACCGGCCTGCGCTTCTTCACCGTCTACGGCCCGTGGGGTCGCCCCGACATGGCGATGTTCCTGTTCACCAAGGCGATCCTCGAGGGACGCCCCATCGACGTCTTCAACAAGGGCGACATGCGCCGCGACTTCACGTACATCGACGACATCGCCGAAGCGGTCGTGCGGGTCAGCGACCGGCCCGCGGCGCCCAACCCCGGCTGGGACGGCGCCCACCCCGACCCCGCCACCAGCCGCGCCCCGTGGCGCGTCTTCAACATCGGCAACCACACCCCGGTCGAGCTGATGCGCGTGATCGGGCTGATCGAAGAGGCGCTGGGCCGCAAGGCCGAGAAGAACCTGCTCCCCATGCAGCCTGGCGACGTCCCCGCCACGTTCGCCGACGTGCAGGCGCTGACCGAGGCGGTCGACTTCGCCTCAGCAACGCCCATCGAGGTCGGCATCGAGCGCTTCGTGCACTGGTACCGGTCCTACTACCGAGTCTGACGCAAGAACCTCGCGTCCACCGCCAGGCTTAGGCGCTCGAGGCGGTCAGGGACCGCGTGGTACGCAAGGAAGGAACGCTCGTCCCCAAGGAGGCCCCATGCCCCCCCGTCAAGTTGCCGCCGTCCTGCTCGCAGGCTGCCTCGCCCTCGTCCTGGCCGCATGCGCCGCTACCGCACCGTCTTCCGAGCGGCAGGCGTGGGCCGGCACCAGCACCGCCGGCGCAGACACCTTCCCGCTCACCATCGACGCGACGCTCACCAGCGCGGGCGCCTGGACCGGCACCTACACCGTCGACCGGACGCCCCCCTTCACCGGCGACGTCGAAGCCAGGCTCCTCGCTGGCGCGCTCGCAGGCGAGCTGATCGTCTCGGACGCGTGCCGCTTCGAGCTCGCCGGCACGGTGTCGGCCGACGCCCTCGACGCCACCTTCGCGCCCACCGACTGCCCCGGCGGGACCGGCGGCACGTGGAGCGCCACGCCCACGACCCCGACGCCCACCACGGACACCCCCACCGACGGCGCCACCTTCGGCGGCGGCGCGACCTTCGGTGCCGCGACCTTCCGCTGACGTGCCCGCTCCCGAGAGGCAGGACCCGATGCCCCGAACCCGCACCCTCCGCCGTGTCGCCGTCGCCACGCTGATCGGCGCCGCCCTCGTGGTCGGCGTCGCCCAGGTGGCGCCCGGCCTGGTCATCTTCCGCGCCGGCGACCCGATCGAAGCCGACGTCATGAACCACAACTTCGCCGTGCTCGACGGCCGCATCGACGCGGTGAGCGCCGAGGTGGCCGGCATCGAACGAGTCCCCGGGCCGGCCGGCCCGACGGGTCCCGCCGGACCCACCGGCCCCACTGGCCCCGCCGGCGCGGACGCCGACCTCACCGCGTACTTCGGCACCACCGCGTTCGGCGGCGATGGACGAGAGCCGGGCGACTGCGTCCTCGGCGACGTGCGGCTGAGCGCGGCCAGCTTCGGGTACGGCATGGTGGCAAACGGCCGACTGCTCCCGATCTCGAGTTACTCGGCGCTGTTCTCGCTCCTGGGAACCCAGTACGGCGGCGACGGGCGCACGACCTTCGCGCTCCCCGACCTGCGCGACGTGGCGCCCAAGAGCCGCAACGGCCAAGCGCTCAACTACTACGTCTGCACGGTGGGCATCTACCCCTCGCGCCTGTGACCGCGCGCGTGGTGATCGAGGCCTGCCGCCAGCACGGCGTGCAGCACCTCACCTACGCCGGCAGCTCCAGCGTCTAGGGCGCCAACACCGCCATGCCCTACTACCCGCTCAGCCCTTACGTCGCCGACAAGACAGCCAACGAGTCGATGGCGCACTCCTAAGCCCACGTGTTCGGGCTCCCCACCACCGGCCTGCGTTCCTTTACCGTGTACGGACCGGGGGGCCGCGCCGAACCCCGCCAGCAGCCGCGCCCCCTGGCGCGCCTACAACATCGGCAACCACACGCCGGTCGAGCTGCTGCGGCTGATCGAGCTGCTCGAACCGGCGTTCGGCCTCCCGGCGATCAAGAACTTCCTGCCGATGCAGCCCGGCGACGTGCCGGCCACGTACGCCGACGTGTGCGACTTGGAGCGCGGCGTCGGCTTCACGCCGGCGACCCCCATCGAGGAGGGCGTCGCCCGTTTCGTGACCTGGTACCGCGGGCACTACCGGGTCTGACCGCCTTACCCTTCACGTACCACCCCAGCGTCCGATCGAGTCCTCCGCGGATCGAAACTGCCGGCCGGAACCCGAGCTGGCGCTCGGCCAGGCCCACGTCGGCGCAGGAGTGGCGAACGTCGCCGGCGCGCGGCGGGCCGTACACCGGCTCGGCGCTCGGCAAGTCGGCGCGCTCCGGATGCGCGGCCACCAGCACGTCGCGCAGCACGTCGAGTAGTTCGACGAGAGTAGTGGCATGACCGGTGCCGACGTTGAACGCCGGCTCCAGGTCGGCGCGCGGGGGCGTCGTCGCCGCCAGCAGGTTGGCGCCCACCACGTTGGCGACGTGGCAGAAGTCGCGCGCCTGCAGCCCGCCTCTGTGCACCGCGCACGCGTCGCCGCGCGCCAGCCGGTCGATCCACGCCGGGACCACGGCAGCGTAGGCGCCGTTCGGGTCCTGGCGGCTTCCGAAGACGTTGAAATACCGCAACTCCACAGCGGTGAACCCGTACGCCTGCGCAAAAGCGGTGGCGTACTGCTCGTTGGCGGCCTTGGTGGCGGCGTACATCGAGAGCGACCGACCCAACCGCCCCTCGGTCTTGGCGCGCGCGTCATCGTCGCCGTAGACGGCGCTCGACGAGGCGTACACCACCCGCGCCCCGGCTCGGCGTGCCGTATCGAGCACGTTGAGGAACCCGGTGGTGTTGACCTCGTGGGCGCGCCACGGGTCGTCGATCGACTGCGGCACCGACACCAGCGCGGCGTGATTCAGGACCACGTCGGCGCCCTCGACGGCCGCCGCGACGGCGGTCGCGTCGCGCAGGTCGCCCTCGCGGAACTCGAAGCGCGCGAACGCCGTATCGCCCACCCGACGGGCGACGGCCTAGAGGTTGGACCGGAACCCGGTACTCAGGTCGTCGAGTCCCACGACGTCCTGGCCCGCCTCGAGGAGCGCCTCGAGAAGGTGCGAGCCGATGAACCCGGCCACCCCGGTCACCAGCCAGCGCCGGAGCTCGGCGCGCAGTGCGTCGATCGTGGCGGAGTAAACGGGGTGCGCCGCGAGGGCGGCGAGGTCGCCGTCGGGGTTCATCACGCCGGAGCCTCTAAGTGGGCGACTGGCGTTGGGTTCATGCGCGCACGATACGGTGCGACGGACACGTTGGCGGCCAGGCCGCGTCCGCGGCCCCATGTAACCTCCGTTCCGCCACCACCAACCCCTCGAACGCCTCGACGCGCTCCGCGGTCACGGCCAGCGCGCCCTCCCAGAACGCCACGTCGGCGAAGTCGATGCCGAAGTCGCGCCCCAGCTCGGCGACGCTCGCCATGCCGGTGCGCAAGAGCAGCGCGCGGTAGCGCGCCGCGAAGCCCTCGGGCTCGGCCTGGTAGCGAGCGAAGACGCCGCGTCCGAACACGAAGCCGAAGGTGTACGGGAAGTTGTAGAAGCTGCGGCGCGCCGAGTAGTAGTGCGGTTTCTGCGCCCACATGTGCGGGTGGCGCGCCGCCGGGTCCAGCGCCTCGCCGTAGGTGGCGTCCTGGGCGTCGAGCATCAGCTGGTCGAGTTCACTCACCGATAGCTCGCGCTCCGCTCGAAGATGCGGGGTCGCGCACGTCGCGGCGGCCGGCGGTACGATGGCGGTCCTGCCACACGACGGCGAGCAACAGCGCGGCGCAGGCGGCGTACACGGTGAAGAACGCGAAACACGATCAAGGCACGACGCTAGACCGCGACGTCTGACGAGAACCTCACGCGGCCGGACATCGTGGCCGGGCGTACACCGCAGCGGCCCCGGATCACGCGACCGCCTCGCCGCGGTACCGATCGAGCACCGCGCCGGGCGGCCCTTGGTCGACGACGCGGCCGCGATCGAGCACCACCACGTGGTCGGCCTTCGCGACCGTCTCAAGCCGGTGCGCGATGGTCACCACCGTGCGATCACGGGCGATCCCCTCGAGTGCCTGGTAGACGAGCTGCTCAGTGTGCACGTCGAGCGCGCTCGTGGCTTCGTCGAACACGAGCACGGCCGGCTGGTGGTAGAGAGCGCGCGCGATGCCGATGCGCTGGCGCTGCCCCCCCGACAGCCGCACGCCGCGCTCCCCCACCTCCGTGGCGTAGCCCTGCGGTAGCTCCGACTCGATGAAGTCCGCGATCTGCGCCTCGCGGCAGGCGCGCTTCACGGCCTCGGCGTCGATCTCGTGCGGAGCGAGGCCGAACGCCACGTTGCGCTCGATGGTGTCATCGAGCAGGTAGATCGACTGCGGCACGTAGCCGAACAGGCGTCGGTAGCTGCGCCGCTGATCGCGCGCCAACGGCTCACCGTCGACCACCACGCTGCCCGACTGGGGGGTCAGCAGACCGAGCAGCACGTCGACCAGAGTGGTCTTGCCCGAACCCGTGCGGCCGACGATGGCCAGGCTGCGGTGCTTGGTGATGGTGATCGACACGCCTGCGAGCGCCTGGGCGTCCGCACCGGCGTAGCCGAAATGGACGTTGCGCAACTCGATCGCGGCTCTATACTGCATCGCGCTGGGCTCGCTGTCGGTCAGCGGCTCGAGGTCGTCGCCGAAGCCGAAGTCGGCCTCGATCGCGTCGAGCGAACCGGCGGCGAAGCGGATCCGCGAGATCGCGCCGAAGAGCGCTTGGATGGCGGGCAGAATCCGCAGCCCCGCGAACGCGTAGGCGCCCAGAAGCGGTAGCGTGCCGGTGACACCACCGGTGGCAGACATCAGCGACGCGATCAGCACGAGCCCGCCCACGGCGACCGCCTCGAGCGCGTACCGCGGCAGCGTGGCGACGGCGTTCCAGCCCGCCTCGATCTCGCCGAAGCGGCGCGACGGCTCCAAGAACTGACGGTAGGCTGCGGCCTCCCGGCCGGCCACCCGAAGGTCCTTGAAGCCGCCCAATGCTTCGTTGACGGCCTTGAGGCGGGCGGTACCGGTAGTGACCGAGTCTTTGCCGATTCGGCGCAGGTAGCGACGGCTGACCATGAAGATGGTGCCGTAGATGCTCCCCAAGGTAGCGAACGCGACGGCGGCGGTTACCGGGTTCAGCACCACCAGGAAGGCGACGAGCGCGACGATCACCACGCTGCGGCTGACGATGTTGAGCGAAGCGCGCACCCCGTTCTCGACGACCTGGCGAACGACGGTGACGACCCGGTTGGCGAGCTCGGCTGTGTTGCGGTCGAGCACGAACGCGTACGGCTGCGACAAGTAATGCCGCACGAGGCGCGAGGCGACCGCGTGGTTGGTGCTCCACGCGAAGCGCAGGAGCCACCACTGCGTGGCCATCACCAGCCCGTTCGCGAGCACCAGCGTCAGCGCCAGCGCCGCTCCCGCCCAGCGCAGCAGCACGCCGGCGTCCTCGATGCCGCTTGCGACCACCCACGGGCCCACCACGGGCAGCGTGCGGACCGAATCCGGGTCCGCGAGCAGAGCCAGGAAGGGAATCACTGCCGCCACCCCGACCACCTCGACGAGCGCGGACACCACAAGCAGCGGCACGATGCCGAGCGCACGGCGGCGCTCAGCCGCCTGGAGCAGCCGCCACAGACGGGCGATCACGTAGACCCGATGGCCAGGTCCGATACGGCGGCTTTGACGCACGCGCTCACCGCTTCGGTCGGCATGGACGTGGTCCACCGGATGGCCGTAGCCTCGCTGGTCGTCGGGACCAGACCCGCGTCGGCCGCCAGCGGAAGGGACAACACGTCGACGCCGAACTCGCCGCCGCGCTGGGCACGCGGGTAGCTGTAAACGCGCTTGACGACCGCCTGGTGGCACTCCAGGTGCTCTGGCGCGATCTCGAGCGCGCCGATCTGAATGCCGACGTCGCCGAAGATGAGACGACAGTTGTCGAGCGCCGAGCTGTAGAACGAAGCCAACACCCGTGGCAAGCGTCCCGAGCGGACGAGTGCGACCTCGATCGGGACCTCCGAACGGCGCACCGGCACACCCAGTTCCGAGCACAACCGCTCGACTTGGTCGGGCGCTTCTAGGCGGTGCGGCGCGTACACGAAGCCCGCGCTGCCGAGGTAATCGCGGGCGGCGCGTACGTATGCCACGTTGACGTCGCCGAGCATCTCACCCTCTTCTACGAGCGGTTGGCCGAGGAAGAGCACCTCGTCGCCCACACCGACGCGCGTCATTTGTTCGCGCAAGCGCGCGAAGCCGTTGCGCACGAACGTGTCGTTCGGACCGACCTCCACGTCGTACGAGGAGAAGAACACCAAGCGGTCGGGCTCCCGGCCGCGGACGCCCGCCAGGCGCTCGCGCTGGGCGGTGCGGAGCACCGCCCAGCGCGAGCGCACGCTTCCGACCGCATCGTGCCGACGGTGGGCGATGCCGACCGTCGCCGTTCCGTCGTCCAAGGCGACGAGCGTCTCGTGAGGAACGGAGTTCGCGAGGTGGCGGGCGTACGACTTGTTGAGGTTGCCGAGGAACAGGTGGTCGACGTTCGACCACGTGCGCGTCAACCGATCAAGCGTACGGCGGGCGCGTGCTGCGCCGACGACCTTCGCGCCCCGTCCGCCGAGGCGAGCGTTCGGTGCGTCGGTCGCGATGCGGTCGACGTCGTCCCAGTCCTCGGACACGATGATCGGTTCCATCTGTTCGATCATGCGGCTGGGCGCCACGATCACCAGGGAACGGTGCGCGGCACCGAAGATACGTTGGGCCTCGAGCGCGTTCAGGAGTTGCAGCGGGCTGAAAGCAACGTACACGTCCATGTTCACCGCCCACCGTCACGGGAACAGCTGATAGGTCTCGCATCGCGAAAACGACGAGAGGAAGCGCAGGTATCGACCGAGTCAACCTTCACCATGGCTACAGCATACCGAGGTCCCCCTAACGGCGCTGTCACGACGTCCCGGAAGCGGCGGCAACCCAGACGGCCAGCGCACCTCCGCGTTCGACTTCGCCGTACGACGAACGAAGGTCAGCGCGAGCCGAAACCCGTGGCGATCGTACGCAGCGTCTCGAGGACGATCCGGAAGTCGAGCGCGAACGAGCAGCGGCGCACGTAGTAGAAATCGTGGCGCAGCTTGAGGCGGGTCCCGAAGGCGTCGTCTGCGTACCCCTGCATCACCTGCGCCCATCCGGTGATGCCCGGCCGTAGGTTGTGGCGCAGGTCGTACAGCGGGATCGTGTCGGCGAACTGGCTCGCGAACCCGCGCTGCTCGGGACGTGGCCCGATGATGCTCATGTCGCCGACGAGCACGTTCCACAGTTGCGGGATCTCGTCGAACCGGAACTTCCGTAGGAAGTGGCCGGCCTTTGTGATCCTCGGGTCGGCGTGCGACGCGAAGGCCGATCCGCCGGCCTCGGCGTCCGCCCGCATCGTCCGGAACTTGACCATCATGAACGGCTTGCCCCGCAAGCCCACACGCTCCTGCCAGAAGAAGATCGGGCTCCCACTGTCGATCAGCACGATCAATGCGACAAGCGCGGCCACCATCAGAATGAGCGGGGACAGCACCACGATCGCGGCGATGTCGAACGCTCGCTTCCACACGAGGTAGCGTGATTGACCCTCCAAGACCTGGAAGGCCCAGCGGCCGTTGAGCATCTCGAACGGAACGCGCCAGGTCAGCGCTTCCAGCACCAGCGGCGCCGAAAGCACCTTGATGCCGTACAGGTCGGCGTGGTCCATCCACTGGCTCCACTCGGGATCGTAATGTTCGACCGGATCCGTCACCACCACGTCCCAGCCGCTGAAGCGCTGCGGCGGCTCGGTGGCGCAGCGGATGGCGATTCCGGGCAACGACTCGAGTTCGCGAGCGAAGGACGGCGACCCGACCAGGAGCACCTCGAGCGGTGGCAGCCAACGCCGGAGCACGGCCCTGCCCGCCACCATCGCCACGGTCCACGTGAGCGCGAACAGTCCGAGTTCGCCGGGAGGCGCGTCGATGGGCAGGAGTTGGAGCATCGACCAGGTCGCGCCTGCAGCGATCGCGGGTACCGCGTACGACTGCTGACGTGTCCGTCTCAAGATGGTGGCGAGCGTCCGCCGCTGCGACACCGCATGCCATAGATAGAGCGCGTTGCTGAGCAGCACCAGGGCGATCACTCGTTGGTCGACCGCCGCGAAATCGAGCCGCGCCACCAAGACACCCCATGCG
>JAGXHO010000136.1 GCA_024636105.1 Trueperaceae bacterium
CGCACGATGCGCAGCGCGTCCGCGGGGCTGTAGCACGCTTCGTCGGCGCAGATCGGGGTGTCGACGGACGCACGGACCAGCGCCATGCCGTCGAGGTCGTCGACGCTGACCGGCTGCTCGAGGAGCCCGATGCGCAGGTCGGCGCGCTCGACGAGGCGGCAGAACCGGATGGCTTCCTTGGGCGTGTAGCCCTGGTTGGCGTCCGCCCGCAGCCGGACGTCCGGTCCGACGGCCTCGCGGATGGCGCGCACGCGGTCGGCGTCGGCGTCGGGATCCCAGCCGATCTTCGCCTTGAACTCGCGCACGCCGAGCTCGACCAAGCGCACGCACTCGGCCGCCATCGCCTGCGGCGCACCGCCGGCGATCTCGAGCGAGACGCCGACGCGCTCCGTGTGGCGCCCGCCGATCAGGTTCGCCACCGACGTGCCGAGCGCGCGCCCCATCAGGTCGTGGAGCGCGAGGTCGATGCCTGCCTTCGCGGTGCTGTGGCCGCGGAAGTCGATCAGGGCCATCAGGTGGGCGCGGTCGAACGGGTCGCGGCCGACGAGCTGCGGGCCGAGGTAGTCGTTCACCGACGCGAGGACGTCTTCGAGGGTGTGGCCGAAGAAGCCGACGTCGACCTGGCTCTCCCCCCAGCCCACGACGCCCGCGTCGGTCTCGATGCGGACGAGCACGTACTCGAGGATCGGCGTCGGGCGCTTGGGGGTGATGCGGCTGCGGCGGCCGTCGCGGTGGAACTTCGAGCCGGCGCGATCCGTCGTGTACGGGGCGTGCGAGACCGGGATCCGTACCGGGACGCCGACGATCGACGTGATCTTCATGTCCGTCCTCACCTTCCGGCGGGGGTCGCCGCTGGGCGCCCGCCGATCGCTTCGTTCGACCAGTCGACGACCGCCTTGACGATGCCGGACGAGGGGCGCGCCCAGTCGGCGATGGAGCTCACGAACCCGTCGGGATCGGTGCGCGTGGTGATCCACGCGGCGGGGTCGACCGCCCCCGACCGAAGCGCGGCGAACACCGCTTCGAAGTCGCTCCGGAGCGCGTTCCGACTGGCGATGATCTCGAGTTCCTTTCCGTGCAGCACGGGGTTCGCGAACTCCAAGGGGCCCGGCGTGTGGCCGACGAAGACCAACCGGCCGCCGGGCGCGACGCGACCGAGCGCGCGCTCCATCGAGGCGCGGCTGCCCGTGGCGTCGATCACGATCTCGGGGAGGTCGCCGTCGAGCGCCGCACGCAGCGCGTGGATCGTGGCAGCGTCCGGGGCGCCGTCGTGATCGTCGGCCTCCGCCTCGAGGCCCCGGGCGAGCCCGGTGGCGACGGCGAAGCGGCGGCGCTCCGGGTCGAGGTCGTGGACCCACGTCGACGCGGGGTCGCCGCCCAGGAAGGCCAGCGTCGACAGCCCGATCGGTCCGGCGCCGACGACGAGCACACGGCGGCGTCCTAGGTCGCCCGCCCTTCGAGCAGCGTGGGCGCCCACGGCGAGCATCTCGGTCAGCGCGAGCGCGTCGACCTCGATGTCGTTCGCCGGCAGCAGCAGCGACGTCGGCACGTTCATCGACGTGCGCATGCCGCCGTCGACGTGGATGCCGTAGAGCTGCAGCGACGTGCAGCAGTTCGGGCGACCGGCTCGGCACGATTGGCAGGTGCCGTCGGCGAGGTAGGGGAAGACCGCGCAGCGGTCGCCGACCGCGACCGGGTGGCCGGCCTGCATCGAGGTGGTCGGCGCTGGGCCCAACGCGACGACCTCGACCGCGAGCTCGTGCCCTGGGATCAACGGGTATCGGATGAAGGCTTGGCGGCCGGCGAACGCGTGGAGATCGCTCCCACACACGCCGACGCGCAGCACGCGCACGAGCGCTTCACCGGGGCCGGGGGGTCCGGGCTCCGGGCGTTCCTGGACGTGCATGCGTCCGGGCGATTCCAGCACGACCGTCGTCACGACCCCACCTTTCGGTCGAGGACCCGCTTCGGCCCCCTCCACGCACGACGCGATGCCGGGAAGGATAACGTTCTACTTCCGCGAATGCAAGAGCCGGTGCACGTCCGGTGTCCCGCTTCGAGGTCGGCTCAGAGCCGGTGGCGGACGTCCGGCTCGCTCGGGTACGCGACCCGGAACCCGACGTGGCCGAGCGCGTCGTCCTCGGACGCGAAGGTGCGCGCAGCCACCCGGTACCGGTTGCAGTAGCTCGCGTGGCACAGGTACGAGCCGCCCTTCATCACCCGGCCTGGACCGTCTTCGGGACCGCGGGGGTCGTCGAGGGCGCCGCGTCCGTGCACCGCCGAGAACCGATCCGCGCACCACTCCCAGACGTTGCCCGTGACCGCGTAGAGCCCGAACCCGTTGGGCGCGTACGCGTCGACGGGCGCCGTCCCTGAGTAGCCGTCGACGGCTTCGTCGTGGTCCGGGAAGGTCCCTTGCCAGACGTTGCAGCGGTGCTCGCCACCGGGTTCGAGGTCGTCGCCCCAGGGGAAGACGGCCTGGTCGAGCCCGCCGCGGGCCGCGTACTCCCACTCGGCCTCGGAGGGCAGCCGCCCGCCGGCCCACGCCGCGAAGGCGGCCGCGTCGTTCCAACTCACGTGCACGACGGGATGGTCCATGCGGTCGGCGACGTCGCTCTCGGGTCCTTCGGGGGTGCGCCACGTCGCGCCGAACACCTGGCGCCACCAGGGAGCGCCCGCCGGCGAGCCCCCGACGCGGGTCCGCGGCGGCACGAAGGCGTGGAACACGAACGACCAGCCGAACCGCTCGGAGTCGGTCACGTACCCGGTCGCGTCCACGAAGGCCGCGAAGCGGGCGACGCGCACCGCACAGGCATCGATGGCGAACGGGGGGACGCGCACGCGGCGGACGGGCCCTTCACCGTCCAGCGGGAAGGTGGGGGCGTCGGTGCCCATCCGGAAGACGCCGCCGGGTAGGCGGACGCGGGCGTCGAGCAGCGGCTCGTGGCCGACGTTCCGGGTGCCCGGATCCGCGGCGACGGTCGACGAGGTCGAGGCGGCTGGGGCTGCGCCATCGGCGATCGTGCTGCGGGACGCGGCGCAGCAAGAGGGGGCGGTGCGCACGTGCATGCAGGGCTCCTTCGGGGTGCGGCCGACCGTCGAGGCCGAGGACCTCCATGGGTGTAGCACGCGCCGAGCGCCCACGCGTCCTGGCCTCGGCCCCGTCGGCACGGAGCCGCTCACGTCAGGTCGTTCAGCGCCATCACCCCGAAGAACAGCTGCCGGTCGCGTTCGAGCGAGGCCGGCAGGTCGACCCGGAGCTCGCGCACCCAGGTGAAGCGCCGAGGCTCCTCGACGACGCCGATCGTGCGTCCGCCGTCCTGAACCACCTGAGTCGTGCGTTCCGGGCCTGCGCCAACCAGGGCCAATCGAGGCTGCCGACGATCGCGCCGGCGTCGTCGCGCACGTCGTACGCGAAGCCGCTGGTGGCCGAGCGCTGGCGGACGTGGAGCATCACGGGCTCGTGCGCGGGGCGTCCGTAAGCGTCACGGCGAGGCGAGGGCGTCCGTGAGCGCCGCCGCGGCCGCGAGTCCCGACAGGAACGCCCCCTCGACCCGGTCGGAACCGAACGCGTCGCCGGCCACGAACAGCCCTGGGGCGGCGGTCAGGTAGGGCTCGGGCCGCGTCGCGACCGGCCGCGCGTAGCGCCAGCGGTGCACGTCGCGCCAGGTGGGCCGGTCGGCCCACCGCACGAGCCCGGTGCCGGCGCGGAGCAGCGCGTCGGCGACTTCGTCGTGCGGGGCGTCGAGGTGGGCCCGCGTGAAGGCGGGCGTGGCGTGCAGCACGAGCACCGTGGTGCCCACGTCGCCACCGGGGCTGCGGCGGCTGGAGTCGTGCGCCGCCCACGCGAGGTCGGGGTGGCCCTCGACGCGGACGCCGGGCCACGGTGGCGGCGCGACGTCCTCGTATCCGGCGAGGACGGCGAAGACGGGCTCGAACTCGATGGCTCCCAGAACCTCGGCGGCGCCGGGGGCGAGGGGTGCCTCCGCGAGGAGGGCGTGGGCCTGCGGGGCCGGCGCGGTGACCAGCGCGGCGCGCGCGTCGGCCGTCGAACCGTCGGCCAGGGTGAAGCGCCACCCCTGGTCGAGCCGGGTCACCCGCGCCACGGTCGCCTCGCGGCGCACCTCGACGCCGGCGCCGAGCAGGCGGCCGAGCGCGCTCATCCCGGCGGGGGGTGCGTACCGCGGATGCGCGTCGGGTCCGGGCTCGGTCCAACCGGCAGCGGGGTTCCAGACGGCCATGCCGCGCGTCCAGACGGCCACGTCGCCGGTCGCCAGCCACGCGTCGACGCGCGCTTGGAAGCGCGCGTCCCGGGCGGTGAAGAACTGCGCCCCATGGTCGATCCGCAGGTCACCGCGCCGGCGCGTGGCGGCCCGGCCACCGAGGCCGCGGCTCTTCTCGAGCACCAGCACGCGGTAGCCACGGTCGCGCAGCGCCGCCGCCGCCGTCAGGCCGGCGACGCCGGCGCCGACGACCGCGACGTCGAGAGCCGGCGTCACCGCACGCGGGTGAACACGACGTCGCCCACCGGCACCACCCCCGCGATCGCCACCCGGCCGATCAGCCGGTCGCCCACGAAGCTACCGTCGAAGGTGAGGCCACCCGACGCGCTCTCGAGGCTGAGGTGGTCGTCGAGCCCGAGGCGCCCCGTCAACTCGACGAGCCCGCCGGTCTGGAGGCGGAAGAGGAGCGCGTCGTACTGGAGCGAGGCGTCGGCGGTCACGTTCGTCCAGTTCTGCCGGAAGGTGAGGGCGAGGTCGACGGGCAGCCGCAGCACGGGCGCCTCGACGGGCCCGACCGCCACGTCGAAGCGCGCCGCCCAGGTCTGCCCGTCGACGTTGCGTAGGAACGGCGTCGAGATGGGCACGCACGAGGCGAGCGCCACCGTGGCGAGGAGCAAGGTCGCGGCGAGGCGTGCAGTCGCGGTCCGGGTGCGGCGGCGAATCATGGGTGTCCTCCATCGGGTCCGATCGGCAGCGCGCGTCGGGGCGGTGCGGTGCTGCGGTCTCCCACCATCATGCCGCCGGGTTGCCAGCCGGCGCGCTCGGTCGCACCACATGCGGTGCGCACGCGGCGCGCTACCGTCGGATGAAGCCCGGTCACACGGGCATGGAGGACCGATGCGCAAGCTCTTGATCACCGTGGTGGCCGTCGTTCTGGCCGCCGCCCTGTACTACTTCGTCGCCGCGCCGCGGGTCGCGCTCGCCGCCATCGAGCGCGCGGCGACCGCCGACGACGTCACCGCGCTCGCCTACCACCTCGACCTCGAGAGCGTGCGCGCGCAGCTGCGCGCCGATTTCGACGCGGCCGTGCCCGCCGCCGCGGCGTCCTCCGACGACCCCCTCGAACGCCTGGGCGCCGCCTTCGGCACCGCGGTCGGCGCGGCGTTCGGGACGCTGGTCGGCACCACCGTCGCCGAGCTGGTCGGGTCGCCGGAGGGAATCCTGCAGCTGCTGGGGGGCGTCCCGCTGCGACCGCTGCTCGGCGGAGCGCCGGGGATGCGCAACACCGTCGCTGCGACCTTCGAGCGCTCCGCCACCCGCTACGAGGCGCTCGACACCGTCGTCTTGAGCGTGCCGAGCACGGGCGGCGCCGGCGAGAACGCCGCGACCGAGTTCGTGCTCAGGCCGCGGGGGCTCGTATGGAAGGTCGCCGAGGTGCGCCTGCCGGGGGCGCCATGAGCCGCGCCTTCGTCAAGGACGACGCCGACGCCGATCCGGTGGGCGTGCCGGCGCGCGCGCCGCTACCCGACGGCGTGCCCAACCGGGTGACGCCCGAGGGCCTCGTCGCCCTGGACCGCGAGCTGTCTCTTATACACATCTCCG